>PMYF01000545.1:0-7702 GCA_003171295.1 Acidobacteriota bacterium
CGGACCGCGGTCTGGCCGGCGCGCGCGATCCCGGCGCCCGCCGCCACCAGCGTGACCAGAACGAGCCACAGCCTGCGAACCTTCAGGTTAAACATTGTCTTCCAGTTGATGCCCACGGCCGGGAAGGACGTTCCTTGGAATTTCTAGCGCACGGGTCGGAAAACGGAGACGCGGGGTTTCACGGTCAAAGGGAAACCCCGCGTCGAACCATCCGGCGCCAGGTGCTCCGTTTACTAGGTCTTGCTTCCTTTCTTGATATCTTTCTGCGGTTGAGCGTTGGGCCAGTAAACCTTCTGTCCCGTCTCCACCGCACGGTTTCCGTAGATGACCGCCTGAGCGTCGGCGACGCCGATCTCGAGCGGGGCAATCACGGGCTTTCCATCGCGCACACTCATCATGAAATTGTACATCTCACTCCACCAAGGGTCGTGGGGCTCTTGGTAAGTGTACAGGCCTTTCGTGGCCAGCCAGTGCTTCGCGAACCGCGTCTCACGGTCCACGAAACTGAGATCCCCGATGGCGCCCGCCTCTGGGAAAATCGGAATGCCTTGCTGTGCGGACTGGTTGCTGACCGTCGCACCGGCCCACCAGTTCTCCTTGGCACTGCCCGGGGAGGAGACCTTCGCCACGGCCTCGCGGAAGTACATGCCCTTCCCCACCGTGATAATCAGCGTTCCCCGATCACCCATGATCTGTTCATCGAATTCAAAGTGGTTGTTATAGAGGATACCGGACCAGCACAACTTCTGCCCTCCGGGATATTCGTAAATCGCCTCCACGTTGTCGCAGGTGGTCCGGCCGTCCTTCCAGTAGTCGATCCCGCCCGTGGCCACCACGGAAATGGGCTCTGCGCCGATCGCCCAGTTGGCAACGTCGGTCTGGTGGGAAGCCAGCTCCGCCAGCATCCCGCCGGAGTATTCCTTGTACATGCGCCAATTAAGCAGCCGCTCGAACTTCGGGTCGGGTACCGGGCGGCGCCAGTCACTGTTCCGATGCCATTGGGCGCGCACGAACATGATCCTGCCCAGGGCCCCCTGTTTGATCATCTCCATGGCCAACTGGTACAGCAGGCTCGACCGTCGCTGCAGTCCAACCTGCAGCGCTAGCTTGGGGTGCTCGGCCGCGGCCTTGCGAATCAGGTCGCCTTCTTCTTCCTTGAAGTACATCGTCTTCTCGACGAAGACGTGCTTGCCGGCGCTCAGCGCGTCCAGCACCATCTGGGCATGCAGGTTCAGGGGCGTGGCGATTAACACCGCATCCATGTCCTTACGTTCCAGCATCTTCCGGTAATCTTCGTAGGTTTCGGGATTCGAGCCAATCGTCTCGACTCCCTTCTTCAGGTTGGGCGGATAGATGTCGCACGTAGCAATACATCGTCCTTCCGGAATAGTCGCCAGGAACTTGAGCAGCGTGCAGCCCTCCGTGCCGGTGCCGATGATTCCATAACGCACTGCATTGCTCGAATTCTGCGCGGAGAGAATCGCAGGAGAACCAACAATCGGCAGCGTGCTTGCGGCCGCAATGGCGGCGGCGGTTTTCAAAAACTCACGGCGAGTAACGTCTTGGTCCTTCTCCATCTTTAAAACTCCTCATAAAACCCGGCCTCCCTCAGCGGACCGGGATAGAATTTTCCAATTGCCTGGACCACCAATAAAAATGATAGCACTTAGCTCACCAAAGCTTACTCACTACAATCGACGCAGCTTCGTTTGAACCAAATTTCATGAGTTTCACAAAGTGAAATATACCGTGAAACACTCCTTGCCATACTACAACAATCTTATCGAGTCTGAGCGGAAATCGGAGGTGACTCAGTTTGTTGTGGCGGCGGCTTTACGCCGCCACTTGGCGATGTGAAATTGCCGCTATAACACCAAAGCAGCGGCGCTCGGCGCCTGCCTGCGCCCGCCCGGTTCCGCCTCACCGGTTGCATCTCGAATTTCCCCCGCTTGCTTCCTCTCCGAAGCACCTCCCCGTTCCCTACCTGCATCTAGGTTATACTGAACAAAGGAGGATAATTCGAAGCTCTTGAAGATCCCGGCCCCCCTTTTGCGCATCCTTCTTCTCTCTGGCGCGCTTCTGCTTTGTGCTCCCCGGTTTTTTCCGCAGACCTCTTCGGGGCCTCCTGACGATGTCGCCGAGCAGGCCTCAAAATTCGCTACCCTCTGGGGCACCATCGAGCAGCATTACGTGGAGCCTGTGGACCCTGACCACGCGATCTTCGATGGCGGCATTCGCGGCATGCTTTCGGCGCTCGACCCCTTCTGCGCTTTCCTGGACCACGACCAATTCGAGCTCTTAAAACAGCAGGCGCGCGGCGAAGCGCTGGGTTTCGGCTCCATCCTCTACGTCTCCCCAGGCAAGGTGGTGATCCTGCAGACGGCGGAGGGCTCACCCTCGGGGCGCGCCGGCCTGGGTCCCGGTGATGATATTGTGGAGATCAACGGGCAGCGCGTTGCCCGCCTGGATTTCCAGTCGCTGGTTGATCTCCTCAAGAGCTCGCGCTCGCACCCGGTGCGCCTGGGAGTGATTCATCCCGGCAGAGTTGTAGCGGAGGATTTTGACCTGAACCCCGCCGAGGTCGCTCTGCCTTCGGTCGACAAGACTTTTCTCTGGTCGCCCGGAATCGCCTACCTGCATGTGAGTAGCTTCGAGGGAAAGACCCCGCAGGAAATTGCCGGCGCGCTCGACCGCCTGGACGCCCCGCAACTGAAGGGCCTGCTCCTTGACCTGCGCGACAACCACGGGGGCATGGTGGACGCTGCCGTTGGGGCCGCGAGCCTCTTCCTCCAGCCGGACGCCTTAGTTCTGACCACCCGTGGCCGAGCCATGCCCGAAAAGGTTTACCGCACCTCGCTACCGCCCCATCGCTACGACCTCCCGATCGTAATGCTCGTCAACGGCAACACGGCCAGCGCCGCGGAGGTGTTGGCTGCCGCGCTGCAGGAGCACGATCGCGCCCTCATCGGCGGTGAGCCCACCTACGGCAAGGGCGTGGTGCAATCGGTCATGGAGTTGAGTGAGCAGACGGGCCTGGCGCTTACTGCCGGCCAATACTTCACTCCCAGCGGACGCTCCATCCAGCGGCCCCTCGCCGGCACGGCACTCACCTTCGCTTCTCTCGACCAGGCCGCCTTGCCGAAGGAAAAAACCGCGAAAGACGCGGGTCCCGGCGCGACCGCCGCGCGCGCCTTCCATACCGATGACGGCCGCCCCGTCACCTCCGGAGGTGGCATCACTCCGGACGTGGCCATCCCCGGGCCGGCCCTCGACCCCTGGCTCGCGTTCCTGAACCAACGCGGCTACCTGACAGGCTACGCCGAGGAGTACCTGAGCACACACGGCAAAGTGGCGGAGTCCTTTGAGCCGCCTCCCGAAATGCTTGAGAACTTCCGGGCCAGCCTCGAGCGCAACCACGTCCGCGTGCCGGAAGAGTACTGGTCAAAGGATCAGGACTACCTAAGGCTGCGCCTCAAGGTCGAGCTGACCAACTTGGTCTTCGGACTGGCACGCGGCGACGAACTCGAGACTAAGGGCGACCCGCAAGCCCAGCAGGCTGCCAGCCTTTTTACGCGTATTTCGCAGCTCCTCAAAGGACGCTAACCCCGCTTCCCGCCGTGGTCATGATTCTGGTCGGCGATTCCTCGCCCCTAGGCCGTGCGGGGAATTACGCGACGTGCCTGTCGAGATCGTCTGGATCAATCGAGGGAGTTTACCGGTTCGTGTGCCTTGCGCCCATGAACCTTTTCATAGGCTTTGCAGAACGGGCACACACTGCCTTCAAGCTGCTTTACAAACCAGAAAGCCACGCCCCGCTGCTTCCGGCGAGCCCGATTGCACACCGGGCACTCCACGCAGCGTTGTGCCATAGCTCGATCCCGGTCAGTAACAGTTACATCTTTCATGAGCGTCTACCTCAATAAACTGTTTCGCGTATGCCGAAGCTCGCGGTTACATTCTCGCAGCAGAGCCCGTGGAATCACCAGGCCTGCGCGGGTGCGTGAAATCGCGTCCTATTCCTCTTGCCTTGCAAGGTTACAACCCAAACTGCATTCCCCTCGGGGGGAAGTTCGTCGGTCAGTTGGCTGTCGCTGTGCTCTCCGCACGCCGGTCCGTCAGGCGCAGACTACCCTGTCTCGGCCGTCCGCCCATCACCTGGCTGAAAAGCTTGCTTACCTTACGAAATCGGGTTTATAAGATGGACTTCCGAGACTCGCCACCCGTGAAACGAGGAGCATCTGTTTATGAACAATCCTACCTCGGAGCGTAGCACCTGCGCTGACCACCGCACGCTAGTCTCCCTGGCGCTCGCGACCCTGCTGATTCATTTCCTGAGCAACGGGAGTTACGCATATTTCCGCGATGAACTCTACTACGTTGCCTGCAGCAAGCACCTGGCCTGGGGGTATGTTGACCAGCCACCGTTTTCAGAATTCATGCTGGCGATCAGCGGCCATCTACTGGGGTATTCGCTTTTCGCGCTGCGCTTTTTACCCGCGGTTTGTGGCGCCCTGGTGGCTTACCTGGTGGGAGTAATTGCTCACGAATTGGGTGGCGGCCGATTTGCGCAGGCGCTGGCAGCGACCGCGTTCATTATCGGGGGCGTCTACCTCTCCATCGACAACCTCTACTCGATGAACTGCTTCGATCATCTGTTCTGGGTGCTGGCCCTTTACGTCTTGGTTCGCATCCTGAAGTATGACGAACCCCGGCTCTGGGTCCTGTTTGGCCTGGTCGCAGGCTTGGGGCTAGAGAACAAATACTCGATGGGATTTCTGGGCCTGGGGCTGATCGCGGGACTGGTGCTCACCCCTGCGCGCAAACACTTCCGCAACAAGTGGCTGTGGTTGGGTGGCGCCCTCGCCACCGTGATTTTCCTCCCGCATTTACTGTGGGAGGTGCGCAACCATTACCCCACAGCGGAGTTCATTCACAACGCGACCTTCAAGAAGAACCTTCCCATGACTCCCTGGGCCTTTCTCAAGGAATGTGCGCTGCAGGTTCACCCCTTTACGGTTCCGATCTGGCTGGCGGGGCTCCTTTACCTCTTTTTCTTCCGCCAAAAGCGCCAATTTCAGACGCTGGGATGGATCTGGCTGGCGGCGCTGGCTATTCTCCTCAGCACACACGCAAAGCCTTACTACTTTGCGCCCGCCTTCCTAATCCTCTTGCCCGCGGGCGCCGTGACTATCGAAGCCCTGGTTGCCCGCAGCAATTGGAGCTGGCTGAAGCCAGCTTGCCTCACGGCGCTGGTCTTGGGGGGTCTCATATCCGCCCCGCTGGCGATTCCGGTCCTTCCGGTGGAAACCTTCATCCGATATCAAAACTGGATGGGGATCAAGCCGAGTTCCGGTGAAAGGGGGGACAGGAACCGCCGGCTCCCCCAAATGTATGCTGACATGTTTGGGTGGCCGGAAATGACGGCGCAGGTGGCCGAGATCTACACGCGCCTTACGCCCGAAGAAAAGGCTGACTGCGTAATCGGGGCCAGCAATTACGGAGAAGCCGGCGCCATCGACTTCTTCGGCAAGCGGTACGGACTGCCGAACGCGATCAGCAGTCACAATACCTATTGGTTCTGGGGACCGGGCGGCAAACCGGGAAAAGTCCTGCTGGTCATCGGCGGATCGCAGGAAGACTACGCGAACATGTACGAAGAAGTCCGACAGGCCGCGACCTTCGAGCACCCGTATGCGCGCGAGTCCGGGACGCCCATTTTCCTTTGCCGGAAACCCCGGCACACACTCCAGGAAGTTTGGCCGTACATCCATGCTTTCATCTAATAGGCCGGAAACCGGGCGGAGGGACATGGCGCGCGGTTTCCGTGCAAGCAGATGGCTACATTTAGTCCGTTGTTTGAATTAACCGNNATTCTTAGAAATTGGCCTTGCACAACAATTGCCAAACGTGTACACTAATTAAGCTTGATCAGTTTTTGTGACCAAACGTCGGGTTCGTGGGGGGCCGCAAAATCTTCGATTTTGTGGCCTTTTTTGTTCTTGGCGAGCGGTTGCGGGACCTCAACAAGCTAATGTCAAACGAACAAAGGAACATTGAAACAATATGGATAGAGAACAAGGTGTCGTGAAGTGGTTCAACAATTCGAAAGGCTATGGGTTCATCCAGCGCGCTTCTGGAGATGATGTCTTCGTGCATCACTCCGCCATCCAGGCTGAGGGTTTCAAATCGCTCGCAGAAGGTGAAGCGGTAGAGTTCGCCGTCACCAAGGGCCCCAAGGGCCTGCAAGCTGAGAACGTCAAAAAGCTCTAAGAACCACCTAACTCCCTGCCCGCGCCTTGCACTTTCGCACTGGCGCGGGTGGGAACCTCAACCCCGGAACGAAGCCCTCATGCAAATCCAATATCTCGGATTTCAACTGAAAGCGCATGGCCGGGACTACACCTACCGGGTGATCAACAAACAGACAGAAGATCGCGAGTTCGTCTTCAGCATCTCCAACCGCGCATTTGCCGACACACGTTTACCCTTTCAAGACGCGGCCGCCCTCTGCTATCAGAAACTCCAAAATGCCTTGGACCTCGAGACTGCCGAGCATCCCCTCCCCCACCGCTCAACCCTTTCCGACCAGGAACTCGATGCCCACCGCGAGGCTCATCGGCCCGTTCGAAAACGCTCCTGGTAGAATCCTCTCTGCTCGATAACTCCATCCGTTAATGCGCCTCTGACGCGATCGCCCTGCATTCGAGCGCCCCTCAAGCTGTGAGAACTTGCCCAGTTCACCCCCCTAACTCCGAACCCACGCGCCAGTCCTCTCCCGTCTTCAGGTTCGTTGCGGAATTGCTGCCGTCGATCCCAACGACCATCCCCAATCGTGCTATACTGCGCGCCGCTAGAGCCACGCCCTTGACAAGAAATTTATGAAAGTGCGAACCATGGCCATGACTTCCAAACAACGATTGCTTGCCGCTATCCGACGTGACAAACCCGATCGCTTGCCGGTGACGACCCATCACGTCATGCAGTATTTTCTGGACAAATATCTGGGGGGAATCTCCAGCCAGAAATTCTTCGAGCACTATGGCCTGGACGCAATCACGTGGCCGGTGCTGCACAAGCCCGCGCCCGGCAGTGGGGACTATTTCGATCCTCTACAAGGCGTCCCGGGATTTCTGGAAGCGCGCCGCATCTGGTCCAACCACTGGCGGACGGAATCGGAAGGCGTACCCGGCCAGTCCGGCACGACCCTGCGTTATCGCTTTGTGACACCCAAGGGCACCCTCTCCATGGTGACGCAATCGAATGAGCAGACCACCTGGGTCACCGAACACCTCATCAAGTCGAAGCGCGATATTGACTTGATCGGTGAATACGTCACCTCCCCCTGTTGCGATGTGGAGGGCGTGAATCGAGTCGCCCAGGAGTACGGCGAGCGCGGCCTGGTGCGCAGCCACCTTCTCTGTTTCGACGTATTCGGACAGCCGGGCACCTGGCAGGACGCCTGCTGTCTCTATCCTACCGAGCAGCTCATCCTCGCCACTTATGATGATCCTGCCTGGGTGCACGAGTTTCTGCGCATCTTACGGCGGCGCAAGAAGGTCTACGTCCAATCCATGGCAGGCGCAAAATTCGACATCCTGGAACTGGGCGGTGGTTCGGCCTCGAGCACGGTTATCTCGCCCCGGATTTTCGACGAGTTCGTGGCGCCCTATGACACGGAACTGATCGCCCTCGCTCACCAGGC
>PMYF01000545.1:7754-14654 GCA_003171295.1 Acidobacteriota bacterium
GACCACGTCGCGATGATTGGCGGCTTCGATCAGTTTCACGGCCTGATCGGTTGCACACCGGAAGAGACGCGGGCTGCCGTGCGCCAATGCTTTGAGGCGGCAGGCACAGGCGGCGGCTACATCCTCTCGCCCTCCGACCACTTCTTCGACGCCGACCCGCGCTTGATCGAAGCCTACGCCGACGAAGCGCGGAATTGCGTATACACGGCGTGAGAATTCCGCCCGGGTTATGAGGGCGGGTGAGGGGTCACGGGGCAGTCCATGGAGTGGGGTAATTCACAGAATTGCCGCCAGGCGATCTGCGTCCTCCGATTCTGCTTGCGCGCCCGCGATTCTTCGTCGTAAGGTGAGAACATCATGAGGATCAAGTCCCGGTAGGTTTCCAATCCGGATTGTTCTGCATTCGCCAGGCCCCCGTCCGGGCCGAATCCTGAAAACCAGCTCTTGCGTTTAGTCGTTATGGACAGCCGCATCACAACCCGTGAGTCATCGTCGTTCTGGGCCTCGGTACGCGAAGCCCTGCGGGGCTCGCACCAGGACTACACCTCGGGCAGCCTCACGCGCGCCATTTTCCTTCTCGCCGTGCCCATGGTTCTGGAAATGTTCATGGAATCGCTGTTCGCCGTCGTGGACGTTTTCTGGGTGGCGCACCTGGGCGCGGACTCGGTGGCCACCGTGGGGCTGGTCGAATCGGTGTTGTCACTGGTATATGCAGTGGGCATGGGCCTGGGCCTGTCTGCCACGGCTATGGTGGCGCGGCGGATCGGTGAAAAGGATCGAGAAGGGGCCGCGGTGGCGGCCGTACAGGCGATCGCATTGGGCTTGCTCACCGGCCTCGGCATGGGGCTTCCCTGCCTCTACCTGGCTCCGCGCCTGCTGCGCCTGATGGGCGCATCGCCCGGCATCCTCACGGTCGGCACGAGTTTTTCCCGCATCACCATGGGTGGTTGCATCGTGGTGTTGCTGCTGTTTCTGAACAACGCAGTGTTTCGCGGCGCGGGTGACGCCGCCATCGCCATGCGGGTCCTGTGGCTTTCGAATTCCATCAACCTGGTCCTTGATCCCTGCCTGATCTTCGGCCTGGGGCCCTTCCCGCGTCTGGGGGTGACGGGCGCCGCCCTGTCGACGATCATCGGGCGCGGGGTAGGAGTAGCCTACCAGTTCTATCGCCTGCACAAGGGCGGCGAGCACATCCGGATCTACGCCCGCCAGATTCGTCTTAACCTGGAAGTTATGCTGCGGCTGCTCAGAATCTCGGTGACCGGTATCACCCAAATGGTGATTCCGCATGTCGCCTGGATCAGCCTGGTGAGGATGGTGAGCGTGTTCGGGAGCGCCGCCCTTGCCGGCTATACCATCGGCATCCGGATCGCCATCTTTTTCATCCTGCCCGCTTGGGGGTTAAGCGGCGCTGCCGCTACGCTGGTGGGTCAGAATCTCGGCGCCCAGCAGCCCGAGCGGGCGGAGAGATCGGTTTGGAAAACCGGTTTCTATAACATGCTGTTTCTGGGTGGCGAAGGCGTGTTCTTGGTCTTGTTTGCGGGGCCAATCGTTTGCTTGTTCACCTCCGACCCCGCCATCGTTCCCCTCGCCACCGCCTGCCTGCGAATCATCAGTGTAGGCAACATCGGCTACGCGTATGGCATGGTGATATTCCAGGCCTTCAATGGAGCGGGAGACACCCTCACGCCCACCGTCTTGAATTTCTTTGGGTTCCTGCTGTTTGAGATCCCGCTGGCCCACGCACTGGCTATCCCGATGGGGATGCGCTCGAGCGGGGTTTACTGGGCCATTGCGGTTTCCGAATCCGTCATCGCCGCCGTGAGCGTGCTCCTCTTCCGGCGCGGCCATTGGAAAGAAGCGAAGGTTTAGCTCGGATTTCTCACCACGGAATTGGCAGGGCGGGGCTTTACAGGCTGCGGAAAAAGGCTTCCCTGCTGTCATTCAGAGCCCTTCGCTGTCATCCTGAGCGCAGCGAAGGATCTCGCTCTGCCGCCTCAGGGTAAACTTCGCGAAGAATCTCGCTCTGCGGATTATCATGGCGATACGAGCTTCCTCGTCGCCTGCGGCTCCTCAGAATGAAAGTCCCGACGGGTTTTCTGTAGCCTGTTTAGGTCCGCCGTTACAAGGCCTTTCTGATTATTCCCGCGCTCCTCGTCCAGCGCCGCTTCCCTACAATCAGATCTTGATAAATTCCTTCTTGCGATACATCCAATACAATATTAACCAGACGATGGCGAAGGCCGCACAGGCCTCCACCAGGCTGTCCCACCGGCCCAGGCGAGGCAACAGGTGACCCACAAACACGTTCCCGACCCGGGTGAAATCAAACACCTCGGTGGCAAAGTAAACGGCGATCGAATTCATGCCAATGACAATGAACCCGAAAGCCCACTTCCGATATCCCCGCACATCAATGATCCAGTAGAACAGGGCCAGGACGAGAAAGCTCACCCCGCCCCCAATCAGTACGAAGGAGCTTGTCCATAGCAGCTTGATCACAGGGAACCAGAGGCTCCAGAGGAGTCCCACCACCAAGCTCACCGCGCCTGCTCCCAGCAACCGGTAAATCTTGCTCTTCGCCGCGCGGCCGGTCATCAGGATCTGCCCCGCCAGCACGCCCAGCAGCACGGAGGCGCCAAAGCCCAGATAGCTCAGGAACCAGGTGTTTTCCCCATAATGGAACCGGCCGAGAACCAGCTTATCCACATAGGTCGCCACGTTCCCTTGGGGAGTCAGCACGCCCGCGCCGACCCCGGGCACCGGAATCAGCATGATCATCGCCCAGTACACCAGAAGGAAAGCTCCGATCGTGGCGGGGTGCCACTTCTCATTAACCTTCAATACCACGATGGTCGCAAGCAGGTAGCCGGCGGCCAGCCCGTGCAGAACACTGTAACAGGGGCGGAATTTTGACAAGTCGAACAGCAGGAGATTTCCCTGCGTGATCGTTCCCAGGCAGAACATGATAAGGGCCCGCCGAACCGCATGCAGCAGCAGGCTGCGATCCGTTACGCCCTTGGCCCGCCGCTTGGCGACTGAAAGCGGTATGGCCGCTCCCATGATGAACATGAACAACGGCCAGATGAGGTCAAAGAAATGCAATCCCCGCCAGGGCACATGGTCGAACTGCTCGAGAAACTTGTCGAACCACGGACGTTGCAGGACCTTCCCCAGGCCCAGCAAAATCGCCGTGCCGCCCGTAATCCAAAGCATGTCGAACCCGCGCAGGGCATCGAGCAAAACCAGCCGCTCGACGGGAAGGGTGCGGCTGACGGCCGCCTCTCTCGCGGCATTGCCGTGTTCTGCCTCAATTCCCGTGGCTTTCATGGATTCCTCCTGTCGAACTCGGCCAGTACTTGCGGCCTAGCGTCCAACTTTCCAATCCGCGCGGGAGTGTGCCCCCCCGAGCAAGGAGAAAAACTCTCTGGTCGCCAGATACGCACAACAGAAAACGAACCTTCGCTGGATCCCAGCGCGGCAAGGGTGCAGATTCTACATTCAGTATTCAGAAGCCACAAGCGCGAATCTACCGCGTCTTGGCCTTCCGCAAGTGGGCCACTTCGCCGGGGCTGAGCTCCCGCCACTTTCCCACTTCCAGGCCTTCCAGTGATAGTGGGCCGATGTGCGTGCGGACCAGTTTCAAGACTTTGAACCCCACCGCTTCGATCATTCGCCGCACCTCACGATTCTTGCCTTCCGTCAGCACGACTTCCAGCCAGGTGTACTTCCCGCGATCTTCCCGGCGCCGTACACTGAGCGGTTGCGCGAAATCTCCGCGCTGCATTTCCACGCCGGCGTTGAGCCGCGCGATCACGTCCTCGCTGAGCAGGGCATTGGCCTTCACCAAGTAAGTCTTGGGGACTTCCGACTCCGGCTTGGTGATGAAGCCGGCGAATTCCGTGTCGTTGGTAAGCAGCAGCAAGCCGGAGGTGTCCTTATCCAAGCGGCCTACGGGCGCCACCCACTGGTTCTCTTCTCCGAGGTATTTGTAGATCGTCTCGCGGCCGGCGGGGTCGCCATGGCTGGTGATCACGCCTTTGGGCTTGTAGAAAAGCAGATAGCGTTTGCGCGCGGGCTTCAAGCGCTGGCCATCAAGATGAAACGTGTCGCGGCCCGGGCTCACCCATACGTCGGGGTCGCGCACGATGCGCCCATTCACTTTCATCCGGCCCGCCATGATTGCCTCGCGTGCCGCGTTGCGCGACGCGAGGCCAAACCGCGACAGCACCCGGTCGAGCGTCATGGTGGGCTTGGTTGGCATGGCAAAGAATGGGTCAAAAGTCGAAAGTTAAGGGTTGAAGATGGAAACGCCCCCTGCACTCAGTTCGGCCATAGTCCGCGCCAGCGCGTCAATCAAGCGGCCGAGATCGAGCAGGCTTTCGACTTCGCGACGGTTCCGGAGGAGCATCCGCGTTGCTTCCCTCGCGTCACCCTGGGGGTCATTGCCCGGAGGGGAGAAAAGAGACTTCGTCGAGCTGAATAAAATCCTGAACTAGCGGCTCAGCGGATTGGTCCATTTCCCCGGTCGGCCCAAAGTACACGACTTTTCCCTCCACCAAAAACACCACGCGGTCCGCGAGCTTGCGCGCCAGCCTCATGTCGTGCGTGACTACAACGGAAGTGAGCCCGGTCTGCCGCTTAAGCTTCAGAATCAGGTCGCTGATGGTCAGCGCCATCAGGGGATCGACCATGGTGGTGGGCTCGTCGTAGAGAATGCACTCCGGATCTGCGGCCAGGGCGCGCGCAATCGCCACCGCGCGTTTCATACCCGTGCTCAGGTCCGAAGGCGCTAAATCGCGCACCCCTTCCAGATCCACCCGCCCCAGCAATTCATCAACACGCTTCTGAATGGCGCCCTCATCCACGGCGAGCCCGCGCTCGGCGCGCTCGCGCATGGGGTAGGCAACGTTTTCACCGACCGTGAGCGAATCGAAAAGCGCGCCGGATTGGAAAACCATGGTCACGCGCCGGCGAATGTCCACCAGTTCTTCCTCGTCGAGCGCGGAAACCTCGCGCCCCGCCACGAACACCAGCCCCGAGTCCGGCTTCAGGAAACCCAGGATGTGCTTGAGGGTCACACTCTTGCCTACCCCGCTCCGCCCCAGCACTGCCACCATTTCGCCGCGCCGCACCTCGAAGCTCACGTCTACGAGCACCGGCTGCTCGTCAAACGCCTTGTAGACGTGGCGGAACTCGATGTAGGGACTCTCGGATGGTCGGGGTCGGGGCTCGTCAGGCATGGGAGCAATTATGAATTATGAATTCGGAATTATGAAGCACGAAAGCGCACCTCGCGCCGGCTGCTTCCTCACGTCATGGACAGGAGCTCTTGCATTCCAGATTTCATAATGGGGTCAATATCGCCACAGAAAGTAGACCGTCATCCCAGCGCCGACGCAGATGACCGCCGCGCGCACCCAGCGCGGATCGAGCTTCTGTGCGAAGTGTGCGCCGCCATATCCACCGAGGATCGCGCCCACAATCATCAGGATCGCCTGCGGCCACTCCACTTGCCTCGCCGCGATGAACGTCACCATGGCCGCGCCGTTGATGGCCGAACCCAGCAGCGCTTTCAGGCCATTCATGGCGTGGATATCTTCGATATGGATCATCTCCAACATCGCCAACATCAGGATGCCCATGCCGCCGCCAAAGAAGCCCCCATAGAGGGCAATCAAGAACTGCACCAGGATGAGGCCGACCAGGATGGGCCAGGAAGGAGGTCCCGTCCGTTTGACCACCTGGCCGAATTTCTGGGTCAGCCGCTTGCCAAACGCGAAGAGCAAAGTTGCAATTCCGAACAGGTACGGAACCAGGCGCATGAAAGTCGCTTGCGGCGTGTGCAGAAGCACCACGGCGCCCAGCACGCCGCCGATGATGCTGATGGTAATCAGCGGCGCCATGACGCGCGCGGACTTCGGCAGGCGTTTCCGATAGGAGGCGACGCTCGCCACTGACCCCGGCCAGACCGCCACGGTGTTGGTGGCATTGGCGGGAATGGGAAGAACTCCCGTGAAGATGAGGGCGGGAAAGGAAATGAAACTGCCCCCCCCGGCTACGGAATTCATGATTCCGGCGAGAACCGCAGCCGTAAAGAGCAAGATCTCATGCGAGAGAATCATCGTCGGAAGCAAAACTCCTTCCGGACCTGCGAAGGGACCCGGCAGGGCGAACCCCAGCGTGAGTTCTGGATGCAGAATGCCCTTGAGGGGTCAGTTCCATTTTCCCTCGCAGCAATCCGGGGTCAACAAACCCACCCTCCCGGCGTCCACCCCAAGTTCGCAGCCGGTAACGGAGATGGATGGCTGCTTCATATTCTACGGGGAAGGCGGCTCCGGCGGAGACGCCTCCTGGGTACGTTTCAGCTTCGTCAGCAGGAAGTTACCATCGCTCGAAAAAACCGGACGATAGACGTACTGCTTATCGGGCAGCGGTAGCGCGAAGAGGCCTTCACCCGGCGAGCCAGGCTTCGGCTCAACAGCCTCAAACACGTGGTCGCCAAGAAATTCCGGCCAAGTGTCCTGAATCAACTGGCGGAACGCGTCCAGCGTGGGGGAATCAGAGTTGAGGAATTGCGCCGGAGCGATCAGCGAATAGGCTGAGCGGTAATCGTGCAGGTGAAGCGCGGAGATAAAACGATAGAGCGTGTAATCCGGCCCCGGGGAGTATTCGGTCTTGGTGGGAACGTATCCCCTGCCGTCCCAGTGGTAAGTCGCACGGGCGGTGAAACCCCGCTGGCCACTCGGGTCAAACTTCAGAAGACCCGGATCGGCGTGGCCCGTGACAACCATCTCGGCGGGGGCGTCTCCGCGCCCCTGGAAATCCAGGCGGCCTTGGACAAGGGGCTCATAGCGACTTTCGTCCGCCTGGGCGTCCCACAGCAGCAATGCCGCGTGA
>PMYF01000545.1:14674-15144 GCA_003171295.1 Acidobacteriota bacterium
AGGGGATGGGAGTCGGGAGCCGGCGTCGACTCTACGGTCACCTCCACGTCCGGCATCACCCACTTCAAGATCATTTCCGGGACACCGTCTCCGTCCATATCGCCGAGCGCCGTCAGAGTGCCAGGCGGCACGCCTGCCGCTGCCCCCCCCTGCTGTTCACCAATGTGCAGGGCCTTCCTCAAGACGCCGACGTCCGGCGTGATAACGCTTTGGGCGACAGCCGCCACCTGGGATAGAACGGCATCTTGCTGCGTTTGGACGGGCGGTATCCTGGTTGGCGCAAGTTCATCCTCCTGATCCTGCGCGGGTGCGGAGGTGGCGAACATTACAAGGAGTGCCGCCAAACAAACGCGCCAGAATCCAGGCGCGCGTGGAACTGATCTAAGGCGATGCGCGAAGGGTAGGAGTGCCATGACGCCCCACCATTATAGGGCAAGCCCACCTCTCTGACAAACGGCATTCTTGAAGAG
>PMYF01000165.1 GCA_003171295.1 Acidobacteriota bacterium
CCGGTGCACATGATCGAGACGATCAATAAGCTCATTCGCACCTCGCGCCAACTCGTGCAGGAGTACGGACGCGAGCCCACCTCGGAGGAGATCGCCAAGCGCATGGAGATCCCCGTGGTCAAGGTGCGCAAGGTGCTGAAGATCGCGCAGGAGCCTATTTCGCTCGAAACTCCCATCGGGGAAGAGGAAGACTCGCACCTGGGTGACTTCATTGAAGACCGCGGGGTGATTTCGCCCGCGGAAGCGGTCATCAACATCAATTTGAAAGAGCAGACGGAGTCGGTTCTGAAAACCCTGACGCCGCGCGAGGAAAAGGTGATNNCAGAGCTTCGCCGTGACGCGCGAGCGCATCCGGCAGATCGAGGCGAAAGCTTTGCGCAAGCTGCGTCACCCCTCGCGCAGCCGGAAACTGCGGGCGTTCCTGGACGCCACGGTGCGGGAATAGTCCTCCGGGGAAGGCAAGGGACTCGTGTTGCGCAAGGCACGGGTTCGGCTCGTGCTCCAGGAAGGGATGCCCGCGATTAACCTGCCCCTGCGGTGAAATTGTAACCGTTCCTGAGGAGGGCGCTCTCGCTCCCATGAAGGTTTGCCCGTACTGCGGTCATGCCAACTACGATTTCGCCCATATCTGCCGAAAATGTGAAACTTCCCTGGTGGGGGCGCCCGGCACGGTCTATCGGACAACCCGCAAGTATCTGATCGGTCCGGAGCGTGCCCGCTCCCTGCGCCACCGGGCGCTTTCCCTGATCGTGTTAGGCTTGCTCATGATGGTTTACTGGGGTGGCCGCGGACCCTGGCCAACCATCGATCATCCCACGCTCCTCGCCATCCGCGCCTGGCTTGAACCCCTGCTCCTGTTGGGAGGCGCCGCACTCTACCTGCTGGGTTGGATTTTGCGGTCCGTCTAGCTCGTATTTCCATGAAAATGCGCGGAGCGAGATCCTTCGCTGCGCTCAGAATGACAGCGAAGGACGCAGGATGACAGCAGGGAATCGTTTTTCCGCAGCCTGTGAAGCCCCGCCCTTCCGGCAGCCCCCCAGAACCGTCTCAGCGTTGTGAGAAACTCGCCCCCAATCAATAGACAATGTCCAGTCCCAGGTCGTAGGAGCGATGCTGGAAGCCTGCATAGTTGCCGAAGAATGGTGAGGCCACATTGTTGTACACGTCCCGGAAATTGCCATGGTTGGTCAGGTTGAAAACTCGGATTGCTCCGCGCAGGGTGTGGTGGCGAACCCAGGGAAGAAAGGGAATAGTGAAATCCTTGGAAGCTTGCAGGTCCAGCGAAAGAAACGACGGGAAACGGCGGTTGTTGGCGGGTCCCACGTAATTCTGCAGCACGTCGAAAGAGGAATAGGGGAACCCCGAGTGCCAGTCGAGGAGCGGACCGAGAGTGACCCTCCAGGGCGCTCTGAACCGTCCCCAGGTTACCAGGCGATGGGGAACGTTGGTGGGCAGAGTGGCGAAGAAGTTCGGGCGGATGACCGGCTCCTCGTAGGGAACGAAGACGGACGCCATGGTATTCAGGTCGCCACGCGCCTGGCTGTGGACATAGGAAATGCTGAGATCGGCCTTTTCATTGGGGCGGACGCGAAGGGTGGTTTCGAACTCATGATATCGTGTGCCGCCCCGGTTGGAGAGGAGCAGCACCGCGTCGGTGGGGGAGAAGATTTCCGGATCGGCGATGAACTCGTTATAGGTTCGGCTAGCCAGGTAGCTTACTCGCGCGATGACGTCGGGGCGCAGTTCCTGGTCAAATTCCGCGTTCCAGGTGATGTTGTAGGGCGTGCTTCCCAGTTCCTCGTGTGAGGGGACGATTTGCTGTCCTTTCTCGTCGAACTTCACGTAGAGGTTGCGGTAAATGATAGGTGGTCCGAGCGGCGCCCCTTGGGTGTCAAAGAGCGTCGCCTCGCGGGTGGGGTTCTGCGTGAAATCTCCGGCCAGAAGCGGCAGGCGGTCGTAGAAAACGCCTACGCCGCCGCGGAAGACGGTCCTGCCTCGGGGGCCCGGTGAAAAGACCAGCCCCGTGCGCGGAGAAATAGCCGTGGTTTCGCCAAGCGTCTGGCCAGATAGGCGCAGTCCGTAATCCAAGGCGAGGTGGCGGTTGAAAGCCCAGTGGTCCTCGATAAAACCGGCGAGTTCGGTGTCTTGGGTGGTGAGCTGGCCGGCAGGTTCGAAGGCGATTTGCTCCGCCAGCGAGCCATCAGCACGCAGCAGGTCGACCGGGTGCGAATGAGAGGTCCCGGTATAGGAGCGATGGACAATGTCCCCTCCCGCCTTGAAATCGTGCCGGCCCAGCCACTGCTTGTGGGCGAACTGGTAGTTCTGGAGGATTTCCTGTTGGGCGCTGCTACGCGTCCAAGCGTTGAAGAAGTTGCCTTGCCAGCCGTTGGGAGTCACCAGGAGGTCCTGCGCTCCCTGGCCATTCGAGTAGCTGTCAAATTGGGTGATCTGCACGAGCGTAGTCAGGATTCCGCCGCCTTTGAACAAATAATGGTCGTTGCCGCCGAGCGAATAACCGCTCTGGGCGTAGTTGGCGGAAGCGGTTTGTGGAATGAGAGAATTGATGTTGTCAAACTGCCGCCGGATGGGGAACAACTTGACGTTGAAGCTGGCGACGTGTAGGGGCGAAAAGACGTAGTAAAAATCCGTAAACGAGTCGAAGCCTTGCTTCTTGGTCTCATTGTACGGCCACGCCAACCCGCGGACCGGCTGGCGGCTGAAATTGTAGGTGAAAGATTCGGAGAAACTGAGTCGGTTCTTCCAAATCGGCCCCGTAAAATAGAGGCGCGGCGAGTCATCTTCGATACCCATGACCTGCCCGTTGCGGATGCGCGGGGTGGGCAAGAAGTCATTCAACTCGTAATCCCATTGGTCCCCTGGGGCCTTTGTTTGCACGGTGGTGAGCCCCCCCGAAAATCGCCCGTATTCGGTCTGGTAAGCGCTCTTGAAAACATCCACCGATTCCACGGCATCGAGAGGGACTTCGATGGAGAAACTGCCGGTTACAGGGTCGACCGTCTCGGCGGAATCCACCAGCAGCGTACCCTGATTTTCGATGACGCCCTTGATGGCAATTCTCCCGTCCGGCGTGCGGATCACACCCGGGATTAGCGGCAGAGCCGCTTTGAACTTCTGCTCGACCATGGGTAGGGAGTGCAGTTGCTGGCGGCCAATAGTGGCAGGCGGAGCCGTGGTCTGGGTGGTGGCTCTGGGAGCCTGAGCGGTAACCTCTATTCTCTGATGGAGAATGACCTCGGCGGGAAGCGTGACTTGCAGGATCGGGGCCTGCGTTTCGGTCACGGGAATATCGTTCTGAGCCACAGGTTCATGACCCACCGCAGCGCAAGTCAACTGATACGAACCTGGGACCAGCCCGGTAAACTCGAACTCGCCGCGCTCGCCGGTGGTTTGAGGTCGTCCCTGTTCGGGCAGGGTGGGGCCCATCAAGGTGCAGACGGCGCCGGCGAGGGGGGTGTTATTCTGGTCCACTACCTCCCCGCGCAGGGATTGGGTCTCAGGAAATGCGCCCCCGGCAGCCAAGCATATGCCCAACAGGGCAAGCACAGCCAAACTGACAGGCCTTAGGCGTGGGGTGTTTTGGAGCATCAAGCACTTGAATGCGTGGGCTTCAAACGCACGCTAATTATACTTTGAAAGCGTTCGATGATGCCACCCCGATTCTCTGAACGTAGAGTCAATCCCTTTGTACTCCTGCTCGCAGTAGCGGTTCGGCTCCCTGATGACGCCGAGGACGATGCGGTCATCGTGATACATAAAATCGTGATAGGCAGTCCGCCAGTGAAATGCGCGAGAAGCTCTGCCTCTCGAATCTCCCGCCCGCTCCCACGCGGGAGAGCGTGGTCTGCTGCCATCGCATTCACCAGCCGGACCGGACCGGGGAGGGCTCACATCGCCAGGGGGGCGAGGCAGGCGCTGGCAGGCGGGAAAAAACCGCGGATTACAAGGCAGCTCCGCGTCTGCTGTCATCCTGAGGAGCCGCA
>PMYF01000910.1 GCA_003171295.1 Acidobacteriota bacterium
GAGGAAAGTCCGAACTCCGCAGGGCAGTGTGCTCGCTAACGGCGAGGGTCGGAGGGGGATTGCCGCCTCGGTGGCACGTACGCCTTCGATACGGAAAGTGCCACAGAAAATATACCGCCGGGTTCTCGCCTTCGGGCTGAGTGACGCGGTAAGGGTGAAAAGGTGCGGTCCCGGTTCGCCGGGAATTAAAGTAAGAGCGCACCGCCTCGGTGGTGACATCGAGGGCATGGTAAACCCCACACGGAGCAAGACCAAATAGGAGGGGAGGGGCGGCCCGTCCCGCTACAACCCTCGGGTAGGTCGCTGGACCCCGCGAGCAATCGCGGGGCTAGATGAATGATCGCCACCCCGGCTTGCCGGGGCACAGGATTCGGCTTACAGGCTTGCTCGCGCTTTTCTTCTTTGCTTTTAGTATGTTACTGAATTTGCATCGGCGATTGTGATGCAGATGTGACGGCAATTCTTCCCCCCTCGGCTTCCAGGATTGTGCGGACTCGCCCTCGGAGCTCCCTGACAAACGGGGTATAGTGCTGCTCAACCGATTCGATACCAGGTAATCACTTCCGCCGTTCAAGATAAACAGTCAGATAGTTCACCAACTTAAGGGACTCGTTTTCCATCTCAAGGTCGGAGGCCTCCAACTCGCTCATCAGATACTTGTGGCACCACAACGCGGGCAATACCACAAGAAGGCCCAACGCGGTCGGCAGGAGCCCTTCCGAAAGTCCCTGGAATGTGGCGGCCATGCACGTGGCCTTATCCGCGCCACAGCCTTTGAACGAATCCATAATGCCAAACATGGTGCCGAACGCCCCGACCAACGGAGCGGTTGATGATACGGAAGCAAGAATGTTAAGACCGCGTTTCATTTCTCCACGAACAACAGTCGCCAAACGCCTCAAAGCTCGTTTGGCGGTTCCGATTACCTCCGCGTCAGAGAGGAAAGGCATCGCCGCCTGAAAACTCGCCAATCCAGCCGCCACCACTTTGGCAATCGGGCTCTTTTTGTAATGCCCGGCGGTCGCAATCGCTTCGTCAAGGTTGCGGTCACGCAACGCCTCGGCCACTTGCTGCACAAAACCTCGGGATTGATGGTGGGCCACCCTGTACCTAAGGCATCGCTCGATCATGACGCCGATCGAACCCACCGCCATAAGTAGCAGCAAGACAAATACGGCCTGGATGTACCGCGTGAGGGTGATAAAGCGCTCCGTCCACCACCACGCGTACATAAACAAGATCAAGATGAGTAGGCCCTTGGCCAGCCTACCGATCGAACGAACTATACCGGATTGATCCCAGCTCCCCTCTCGGTCTTGCGATAGCAACGAAATCATGTTCAACGCGACGGTGAACGGTCAGCCGGAATTCTCGATTTCAACTCTATCTCTGCGCAAAACCATACGCCTGCTGCCCGCTCATGTCTACTTCGCCGGTATTTCCGGTGCTGGTGTCATTTGAGATGGGATCCCTTTCCAAGGGAAACCAGTACTTGCTGAACCGGACCCTGAGAACCAGCGGGTGTATAATGGCGCGATTGTTACTGCTATCTTCCTGGGTTGTGCGCCGTTAGTCGCAGGCGATTCCGCAGATCGGGGACTTGGCAAATCAGTGCAGCCATAATGACGGGGGACTTATGAACAAGACCAATCCCAGAGCGATGCCGGCAAGCGACGCGACATCCAAGCGAATCGTCGTAGTTTCAGCCGCGACGGTGCTGGCGTTTTTCATCTTGATTGGCACTGCCGCCGCGCAGTCCAGTCCGTCGGCGACGCCGGACCTGCAATCCTTGGCCAAATCCACGCCCTACGTGGCGCCGGACCTGACCAAGCAGCCGACGCTCTACGTGGTGGGTTACGCGCACCTGGATACGCAGTGGCGATGGGAGTTTCCGCAGGTCATCAACGAATATCTTCCCAAGACCATGCACCTCAACTTCGATCTGTTTGAGAAGTACCCGCACTACATCTTCAACTTCAGCGGCGCCAACCGCTACCGCATGATGAAGGAGTATTTTCCGGCGGATTATGAAAAGGTGAAGCAATACGTGGCAGCGGGCCGGTGGTTTCCGGCGGGCTCGTCGATGGAAGAGGGCGACGTAAATTCGCCTTCGCCTGAGTCGATTATCCGGCATGTCCTCTATGGCAACGAATACTTCCGCCATGATTTTGGAGTGGCGAGCGCCGAATACATGCTGCCGGATTGTTTCGGCTTCCCCGCTACATTGCCCAGCCTTCTGGCGGCTGCCGGCGTCAAGGGTTTCTCAACGCAGAAACTGACCTGGGGGTCGGCGGCTCCGGTGGGCGGGCCCGATTCACCGGAACACACGCCCAGGGGCACGCCGTTTAACGTCGGCATCTGGGAGGGACCAGATGGCAAAACGGTGCTGGCCGCGCTGAACCCGCAAAGCTACACCTCTGAGATCCCCTATGACCTCAGCAAGAGCAGCCCCAAGCCCGTCGGCGAAGATTACGTGGATTGGCCCAAACGGGTTGCGCTGGACGGGCAGGCCAGCGGCCTCTACGCCGACTATCATTACTACGGCACGGGCGACATCGGAGGCGCTCCCTCGGAATCTTCGGTAAAACTACTCGAGGCTATCTTGACCAAGAGCGTGACCGTTCTGCCACTCTCGCGCGTGGAATCCGAATTCGGGGAGGAAGAACAGCCCCCTGCGCCAACGGGTCCGGCGGTCCAGGTGGGCGACGGCCCGCTGCAGGTGATCTCCGCGCGGGCCGACCAGATGTTTCTCGATATTCTCCAGAGCGGCCATACCGCTCGCCTGCCGCGCTACAAAGGTGAGCTTGAGCTCACTAATCACTCGGCTGGCTCGCTGACTTCCCAGGTGGTCCATAAGCGGTGGAATAACAAGAATGAGTTGCTGGCCGACGCGGCCGAGCGAGCCTCGGTTGCAGCCGCCTGGTTGGGTGGCCCCGAGTATCCGCGCCAGCGGCTGAACGACGCCTGGACACTGGTGATCGGCGGACAATTCCACGACACCCTGGCGGGCACCGCAACACCCAAGTCTTATGAGTTCGCCTGGAACGACGATGTGTTGGCGCTCAATCAGTTCGCCGGCGTGCTGACCAGCGCCACGGAAGCCATTGCCTCCGGCCTGAACACGGAAGCGGCAGGCACGGCGGTGGTCGTTTACAATCCCCTGAACATCGAGCGCGAGGATGTGGTAGAAGCCACGCTTTCCTTCCCGAACGGCGCGCCGAAGGCGGTTCGCGTGGTCGGGCCGGACGGCAAGCCGGTGCTCGCACAGTTGGCGGAAGCAAGCCACAGGGCCGCGCAGGTCCGGTTCCTGGCCAAGGTACCCTCCGTGGGCTTCGCCGTCTACGATGTTCAGCCCGCAGAAACTCCCGCCGCGGCCTCGGAGCTGAAAGTCACGGAGTCGTCGCTCGAAAACGCCTGTTATCGGATTCGGATCGACAAGAATGGCGACGTCTCAAGCCTCTACGACAAGATACTGAAGCGTGAACTACTTTCCGCTCCGGCGCGCCTGGCGCTCCAGACTGAACATCCCTACGATTGGCCTGCCTGGAACATGGATTGGGCGGACCAGCGCAAGCCGCCGCGCGGCTACGTCGCAGGGCCGGCCAAGGTCCGCATTGTCGAAAACGGTCCCGTGCGGGTGGCTCTGGAAGTGACGCGCAACGCGGAGGACTCGAAGTTCATCCAGACGATCCGCCTTGCCGCCGGAGACGCGGGCAATCGCGTGGAATTCGCCAACGCCATCGATTGGAAGACGAAGCAGGCCGCTCTTAAGGCAACTTTTCCTTTAGCGGCCGCGAATCCCGAGGCGACCTACAACTGGGGCGCGGGCACGATCCAGCGCGGCAACAACGATGAGAAGAAGTTCGAAGTGGCCTCGCACCAGTGGTTTGATCTTACCGACAAGAGCGGGGCTTACGGTGTGACGGTGCTTTCCGACTGCAGGACCGGGTCGGACAAGCCCGACGACCACACCCTGCGCCTGACCCTGGTCTATACTCCCGGCCTCGGC
>PMYF01000381.1 GCA_003171295.1 Acidobacteriota bacterium
AGCCGACAGAATGCTGACACACAAGAGGAAGGCATCATGAGCAGCCCACTGCTTGCGTGGGCAATAAAGCCCGCAACGTGCGTGGGCAATCTTGCCATCCACCTAAGGAGAGGGTCGAACTTCAAAGAGACGGTACTCATACCCTTCCAACTCGGTCTCGAGTGATCCGTCTTGAAGCCCGGACGACGCCAAGGTCTGCGCCCTCCCAGTCTTTGTATCCTTCACGATGATCCTGCTCGATGGCGAGACGAAGCCCAAGTCCTCCGGCTTCACCGTCCAAACCACACCCTTTCGAGGTTCACCGCCGGTGTTCGAGATCACGACCAAAGCAAGGTTCGACCCTGCGTAAACCGCCCCGCGGACATCCTCCCAGGCCGTATGAACCGCCCCGGTTAGAACATTGTGGAGTTGGTAATCCTCCAATTTATACGGCTGGAAGGTGTGAAATAACCTGAGCGTAGGCTCAAGCGCCTCCGAGGCATCGCTCCAAGGGAACATACCGTACAAAACAAGCTGAGCAATATTGTTTTCGT
Organism: Acidobacteriota bacterium; assembly: GCA_003171295.1. Taxonomy (GTDB): domain Bacteria; phylum Acidobacteriota; class Terriglobia; order UBA7540; family UBA7540; genus Bog-366. The sequence continues at coordinate 534 of PMYF01000381.1, forward strand.
TCCGCTCCACTGCCCGGTCCTTTTGGTAGGAGGGGCACGGGGAGCGCGGCAGACTTTCCGCCAGCAAGGTCACGACCGGAATCTTATCCCAGCGCAACATCCCACCGGAGTCGGAAAGCTCTTCCATGTTGACGATAAGATCGGCGAAGTTTTCAAAGGAGATCGAATGCCACAGCCCATTCTGATGAACAATCAGGACCCCATGCGGGGCGATCAGGCGCCGCGTCCAGGCGAGCAGGTCAATCATGCCATCCGTGCCGAGGTGCAACTTCGGGTTGTGGTTCTTGTTATCGCAGGGAAGCGTCATGGCCCAGTCGTAATAGATTCCATCAAAGCCGAGTTCACGATAAGCCGTTTCTATGTCCTTCTTGCGGCGCTCCAGCCATCCGGATTCAGGGCACATCTGCGCGCCGAACTCCCCTTTGCCCCAATCGTTGTGGTATATCGTCCTCAGTTCGTCGTTGGTCCGCGCCCATTCCTGAGCGTGCTGGGAATAGCCCTGGGCCTTTGGGTGAAACTCATGGATTGAGAAGTAAGGAACAACCAGGATGTTGAATCGGTGACAGGTGGCAATCACCCGCCGTAGTTCCTGCATGCCCTTTTCGTCGTAGGGCGGCCAAGCACCATCGTGCCAGAAGTTCTCGTCTTCGTAGTAGTCGTTGTGCAGTCGAGCGATATTGACGCCGTTGTCAGCCCAGTGCTTGATCTCTTCGTCCGATGGCCAGGGATGATTATTAAAGCTGAGCTGCCGCCACTTTCGGTCTGCCTTTTCGACGATCCGAGGAAGACCCAAGTAATAACTAAAAGTGTAATCGCCCTTGGGGATTTTCGCGGGCTCCAGTACACTGAGCGGTTCCCGCAGAATCCGAATGCTCATCCCATTTTCTGCGACCTGGGCTGAATAGCGCCCGACGCCGCCCTTGCCCGTCAGGCCATTTTCCCATGAGGCTAGGTCGGAAGCCGGCGTGAGATCAAAGCCCTCCACGCCTCTATCAAAAAAAAGCATGTATACCGGGGCGTGGTGCTCCTCGATCAGTTGAGCACCCGCACTTCGCGTTTCACCAAAGGTTGCCGACGATCGTTTTTGATCATCGGGATCGTCGGCGGGGCCTACTCGGACTCCATACTCGTTGAGTTGGGGCAACACTGATGTCGAACCAATGTCTACAGTTGAAACCGACAGCCCTTCCGAGATCCGGATCTTGTGGTCGGCGCGCACAAAAAAAGGCGATAGCGTCCAGGTCGTCTCGAAACCGACCGGGCCGGGCTTTCGGTCGGGAGTCGCCATTTGCCCTGAGAATTCCAGGCGCAAGATATTTCCTTGGCGCGAAGATTGATACTCCACATGAGGAGCGTTGACGTCTGACCATTGGTCCACAGATGTTCGCAAGGGTTGCACTAGGAGGTTTCGGCCGGAGCCATGTATAAAAACAATGCTGTCCAGGATCCCGCCGTTGCGAAGGTCATACTCAAGTTTCCAGTAGTCACTGGTTACGGTCACGCGCTCACCGGGCGTGATGCCCAAGCCGATTGACCCACCCCCTGAAGCTTGGAAGCTGGAGGCATTTTCGGTCGAAGCGGTAATGCCCTTGCTGACATTAATTGCCTCGGAAGCAGCTGCCCACGCCACGAACAGGACTGCTGCCGGTACAGTAATTCCAATCCAAACCTTGGGTGACCAACTGTTTCCATTCACGCCCCTATCCTCCTTCGTGCGTAGAAGTCGGCGATCGACCTTCCTGGACCGGTCGCGGTAGGGATACAAGTTGCCCGATACCCCCGGCCACAATCAAGCCAAGATACGCGAAAGAACAGCAGCAGGTAGCAAGGAGAGTTATGCCGCTCCGAGCGGGATTACTCTGCGGCCTTTCCTCCCTAGATGCTAACAAAAACGTTGAGCTTATCTTAAGAACCGTGAGGGAGGTGGACCCCAAAGTCAGGACCATTTTTCGTCGGCCATAAGTTAATGTCGACGAAGTCCGGTTGTCTCTCGTTGTTGTTTCCTCCTGTGGGGGAAGGGGGCTGGTGTGTGAAGCCCCCTTCCCCCCTCATCGCCTTCCGTCACCGCCGTTAGGCTTACCCGGCATAGATCGCCGCTGGGGTGCGGTAGCCCAGGATCTGATGCAAACGCTGGTGATTGTAAAAGTGGAAGTAGCACCCGATGCCGTCCCGGGCTTCCCCCACCGCTCGGTAATCTTTCAAGTACACCTCTTCGTATTTCAGCGAGCGCCACAGCCGCTCGATGAAGATGTTGTCCAGGCAGCGTCCCCGCCCATCCATGCTGATCGCGATACCCCGTGCCTCCAGCTCGCCGGTGAAGCGCTCGCTGGTGAACTGCGATCCCTGATCGCTGTTGAAGATCTCCGGCCGCCCGCGTCGCAACGCGCCCTTCAAGGCCTCCACGCAGAAGTCCACTTCCAGAGTCAACGACAGCGCCCAGCTCAGTACGTACCGGCTGAACCAGTCCATCACGACCACCAAGTACACAAACCCCTGAGCCAAGCGAATGTAAGTGATGTCCGTGCTCCACACTTGGTCGACCCGCTCCACCTTCACCTCCTGCAGCCGGTAGGGGTAGATTTTATGCCCCTCTCCGGGCTGGCTCAGCCCGGGCTTGGGGTACACGGCTTCCAGCCCCATCACCCTCATCAACCGCACCACCCTTTGCGATTCACCTCAAACCCCTGGCCCTGTAGCCAGGCCGTCAGCCGCCGGCTCCCGTAAAAAGGGCACCGCGTGTACTGCTTGTCGATCCACCGCATCAGCCGCAGGTTTTCCGCGCTCTGGCCC
>PMYF01000229.1:0-2939 GCA_003171295.1 Acidobacteriota bacterium
CCTTCTGGCTCTGCTCCTGGACGCCCGTGGCATCGACTCCATCGTAGGTGTAATTGCTGTCGTCGATGCCTCGCCCCACGAATCGCAAGTCCCTCTGGCCGCCGGCGCCGAGGTTGACCGCGCCTGGGGCGAGCGTCATGAGGAGGGACCAGTCGCGCCCGTTAAGGGGAATGTCCTCCACTTGTCGGGATTGAACGACGTTTGCGATCTCGGCGTCGTTCGAATCGAGCGCCGTAGCTGTACGCCGCACCTCGACCGTCGTGGTGGGTGCGCCCACCACGAGCTGCACGTTGATGGTGCGCGTCTGGCCAACGGAAAGCTCGATCCCTTTCTCCTGGAAGGTATTGAATCCATTCCCCGAGACCGTAAGATCGTACGTTCCCGTTGGCAGGCTGCTGATGCTGTAAACTCCACTACTCCCGGTGGTCGTCTGTCTTTTGAAACCTGTGTCGGGCGCCACGACCTCGATTTGCGAGTTGGGAATGCTAGCTCCACTCGGGTCCGTCACGGTTCCGTTAAGGTTGGCCCGGTTGATTTGCGCCAGCGCCCCGGACACTGCGAATCCAAGACTCGCCAACAGCAGTACGGATATGTAGCGATATCTGAAACTCATGAAAAAATTCCTCCTAATTATGACCAGATTCCCGACGCATGAAATACAGCCCTAGAGCCAGATGTTTTTGCGAGCTATGGGGTGAGCTGCCTTCGCGACGGAGCTTGCGAATCACAAAGGCAAGCATGTCGCCCTTTGATGAAGCACGCATAAAATACCGATGAACGGAGCGTGAAGTATAAGGCATCTTTTTGCCCGAGATCGGCAGATGGAACAAGTGGGTTCCGCTCGCAGCCAGCATTCATCGGTGCGCTTCGGAGAATTCGTCACGACCCCAAAGATACCTGCCGACGAGCCGATGTGGAACAAATTCAGATGGGTGCGTTGAGGTTTCGGACGAAGTGTCCATTCAAGCAGAGTTCAACTTGCCATATATTTTTTTACTCGTGCGGTGCAGATGATTGTTCGAGGGGATCCCGCTTGATGGGGTCAGCCGACCTCATGGGATGGCGGGAGTCAGCCGGTGCTCTGAAAGGGGGGATGAAAATTTTTCGTTTTACGGTTGCCAGGCGTCCCACCCTGTTGTAACCTTGCCGTAATAGTTCTGTCACAGTTCCGTAACCTGGAGCTGAAGAATGTGGCGCAGTGTAGCAGCGGCATTTCTGCTAAGCGGATTGGTTCTCGGCGGCGTTCGAGCGGTTGAGGCGAGATCGACGCCTGCCCCGGATGCGCCTCCTGAGCTTGTAAGCCCCTATCAGCAGTATGACTTGAAACTTCACGCCTTCTATTCGGCGCCGCTCTGCCCGGTTGGCGTCCTCCTGCAAGTGCGCATCAATGGGGGGCGGCCGCTGCGATTGGTTCTCGACAGCGGCGCCGAATTCATCGTGATTGGGACCAAGGATGCGCGCTCCGTGGGCCTTTCCTCAGGACCAGAAATGGATTTGGTAGGTTTGGAAAGCAGGGTCGCAAAGGTGGGGCGGGCGGAGACCCTGGAGATCGGTCCGCTCTCCTTCCGCAACTGCCCTGTGGCTTTCGTGAAGGGCAATGTAATTGAAGGGGCCGACGGAGTGATTCCTTTGAGCTTGTTCTCAGCGTTCCTCTTGCGTCTGGATCTGCCGGAGAAGATGCTGGGACTAATTCCCTATCCGCGCGAGGGAAACACGGACGTTCCGCCCACCCACGGCGTCACAAAACATGATCTGCTTCTGGTCGCCACGGTCTTGAACGGAAAGCGGAACGGGTACGTGGTTATGGATACAGGAGCTTACTGCAGCGCCATCTCTCGTGAGGTCGCACGCACCCTGAATGGCTCCCAGATTGTGCCGGAGGTACGCCTCGCAGCAGGGACGGGCGCGGCGACCGGCCAGCGCGTCTCATCCTCTATACATTTCGCGATTGCAGAGCAGGACCTCATTCCTGATGAGGTCGTGGCCTTGGATCTGTCCAACTTGAGCAGTCACTTCGGCGTGGAAGTAATGGGGGTTCTCGGGTTTCCGGCGTTGACCCATTACGTTTTGACCATTGATTATCGTGATGGGCAAGTCAAAATCGAACCACCGCAGGGTGTCTCCACTCGAAAACTGCCTCACGCTCACAACGCCGAACCACCTGCACCGCTTGCATTCCGTTAGGTGCTCCTCAAAACGAATTCGTTTGCCGAAAAGGCTTCCAGGCACCGTCGCACGCATCAGTCGGAATCTCTCTCGAATACGTGGGTTCGAAAGCTAGCCGTCGAGCCTGTTTGATCGGGCCTTCAGGATTCCACCTGACGCCCTTTGCGGATATCAAAGCGGTGCGTCTTGCTTGACTGTTGGGAAATTCCCCATCCGCAGTCTTGGTCCAGGCCCATGCCAAAGCCCCCAGAATTTCAGCTACGGCCCGCCGCGAATTCCAAGCGATCCACCTGGCCGGTCTAGTCGCCAAACCGTAGTTGTGGTCAGCAGTGTCATCTTTGACGCTCATGCTTGGATGGCGGGAGACCTTTCTTGCGTGCAAGCCCACTCAACAGAGACAAAGTGGCGCAGACCGGCTTGACTTGCATTTTCGAGCTCAATCATCTGCGAAAACCTGGAAGGCAGTGCTCAGCGAAGTCGGTGGGGCTGGAGCGCCGGCAAGTTTGCGTCGGCCCAAAGCGCAGCGACAAGGCGAGCGACGATCTGTCCCGGATGTTCAACCCGATCCTGCGGGGCTGGCTTCAATACTTCGGGCGGTACTATCGCTCGGCGCTTTACCCGCCGATGCGTCAACTGGATCGCTCGCTGGCCCGGTGGGCCTATCGGAAATACAAGAAGCTGCGGCGACATCTGCGCCGGGCGACGCACTGGGTGGCGCGCCTTTCTCGGCGTGACCCGAAGCTGTTTGCGCACTGGCAGATGGGCGTGCGGCG
>PMYF01000229.1:2949-3069 GCA_003171295.1 Acidobacteriota bacterium
GGAGACGTTCAAGTACGGTTCTGAGAGAGCGTCGGGGTGAGATTCCCCGGCGCTACTCACCTCGTGATTCTGAGCCGCAGTAAGGCGAAGGAGGCACGGGAAGGGACGCGGCAGGTGATC
>PMYF01000579.1 GCA_003171295.1 Acidobacteriota bacterium
CTCAACCCGCCGAACCGCCGTATACGGACCCGTACGTACGGTGGTGTGACAGGGAAAGCGGGCAACCGCTTACCTATGTCTACTTGCTCCCGTATTCGGGAGATCCAAATCTACGAACTCGAAATCAGTAAACTTCGCGGGTCTACAGCGGCTCTTTCTGTGACGGCTCGTCGTGGATTCCGAGGACGCGGCAAATGACTTCATACAGCTTGCTCATATCGGCCGGTTTGCGCACAAAAGCATCGGCGCCGCCTTCCAGGACCTTTCCCTCAGCCTCGAGGTCGATGCTGCCGCTCACCACAATGACGGGGATCTGGCCGGTGAGGCTGGAGGCCTTGAGATTCTGAAGGACTGCGAAGCCGTTGCCAGCGGGCATGCTGATATCGAGCAGAATGACGTCGGGGAGTGTCCGCCGCGCGAACATCATTGTCTGCACGCCGTCGTAAACGGGTGTGGCCTCAAATCCCCGCTGCCTGAGGTAATTCGAAACCAAGCGCACGTGCACGCGGTCGTCGTCCGCAATCAAAACTTTCATGGGCGTGCCTCCCGGCCGATCAAATTGGCCATCGCTGATTTGAGACGTTCGATTTCCTTTTCCAACTCACAATAGGCCGGCTCGGCTTCGGACAGGCTACCGTTCCTGCCCAGGACTTCCAACTTCAAAGCCGCCTCGAAGGCCGGTTGAGCAGCGAAATTGCCCACAGATCCCTTGAGATTGTGCGCGGCGCGTTCGATTGCGCTGCCATCCCTCGCTGTGATGGCCTCTCGAAGGTTTGTCACCAACTCCGGAAGTTCCTTCAGGAACAGCGCCACTACCTCCTTCAGCAGTTCGACGTCCCCTTCCACGCGCGCCAGAGCCGACGCGGTATCGATCGGCTCCTGCTCCCGGGGGTTTGCTGTTGTTGCCACCTCCGCGACTGCGGAAGACTGACCAAGGTTCTCGATGGCGTCGATTAGGTCTTCGGCCTGGATGGGTTTGCCAATGTAGCCGTCCATGCCGGCGGCGAGGCAACGCTCGCGATCGCCCTCCATGGCATAGGCGGTCATGGCGATGATCGGGAGATGCTTTCCGGTGGACTCTTCCTCTTTTCGAATGACAGCCGTGGCTTCCAACCCATCCATCTCGGGCATTTGTACGTCCATCAACACTATGTCGAATCGCGACTTTTTGGCCAAGGCCACCGCCTCACTGCCGTTTGGAACGACCGTCACGATGTGGCCACGCTTCCCGAGAAGGCGCACGGCGAGTTGCTGATTGACCGCGTTGTCCTCGGCCAGAAGAATCTGGAGCTTCCGCCGATTTTCGCGAAGGGTGTGGCGGGTGATGACTATCCCGCGCTCCTTCCCGGGGGCTTTCCCAAGTGCGGCCAGGATAGCCTCGAGCAGTTCCGACTTCCGGATCGGCTTGATGAGATAGACATCGATTCCCAGTTCTCGGCAACGAGCGCCATCGCCGCGCTGTCCGGCCGAGGTCAGCATCATGATGGTTGCCCCGGTAAGTTTGGAGTTTTGCTTAATTCGCTCCGCCAACGTAAATCCGTCAATCTCCGGCATCTGCGCGTCGAGAAGAACCAGTGGAAAAGGTGTCCCGGCGGAAGCGGCCCGTTCGAGCACGGCGAGGCCCTCCTCCCCGCTCGCGGCCATCTCCGGCCGCATCGACCAGTGTTTGAGCATCGCGTCCAGTATCTTCCGGTTGGTGAAGTTGTCGTCGACGACGAGGACCGCGAGGTCGCGCAGGCTGACAACTTCCTTTGGAGCAGATTCCGCCGCGGCGGCCTTTGTCTGACCCAGCCGCGCGGTGAAATGGAACGTGCTACCCTCACCCAGCGCGCTCTCGACCCAGATATTGCCCTCCATCATTCGAACCAGCCGCGAAGAGATGCTCAGGCCCAGGCCCGTCCCTCCGTATTTCCGGGTCATCGAGCTATCTGCTTGCGAAAAGGCCTCGAAGATCGCCTTTTGCTTTTCTGGTGCGATACCGATCCCCGTGTCTCTGACCGTAAAGTGCAGCAGAGTGCTTTGGTCCTCTTGGGATTCGAAATCGACACCGACCACCACCTCCCCATGCTCGGTGAATTTAATGGCATTCCCGACCAGGTTCACAATCACCTGGCGAAGGCGGCCAGCATCTCCAATGACGCGCTCAGGGACTTCAGGCATCGCTCCCCAGGCTATTTCAAGCCCCTTCTGGCTCGCCCGCATCGCAAGCGACCTCAAGGTGGTCGCAAGAAGGTCGGGGAGACTGAATTCCGTGGGGTCTAGGCTTAGCTTGCCGGCTTCGATTTTAGAAAAATCAAGGATGTCGTTCAGGAGAGTCAGCAGAGCGTTGCTGGAATCTTTGACTATCGTCAGGTATTCGCGCTGCTCGGGACTCAAGAGTGTATCGAGCGCCAGTTCCGTCATGCCGATGATGCCGTTCATGGGGGTGCGGATTTCATGACTCATGTTCGCCAGGAAATCGCTCTTGGCGCGGTTGGCAGTTTCGGCGATCTCCTTTGCCCTTTTCAGTTCCACCTCGGCCTTCTTGCGAAGGATGACCGCACCCAGTTCGGCTGTCACGGAAGCGGCGATCTCCAATAGGCCTTGGTCTTGGGGGCGGATCTCCGTGACGAAGAACTCGAGTATAGCCACCGTCTCCGCACCGGCCAAAATAGGAACGGCCATCCCATACTTTAGCCCCGCGGCACGTGCGGTCTGCTGACGCTGGCCATCCCCGTCGCTGCCGATCTCTTGGGACCACACGCGCTTCCTGCTAACCCAGGCGCGCCCAATGCTGCCATACCCCAACGCGAATTGAAGACCTTGGTTTGCCTTCCGGAAGGCTTCAAATCCCTCGACCTGGCAGTACCACTCAGGGCCGCAGACCACAAAGCTTTCACGGGCGTCAGGTACCCAGACTTGGCCGTATTTCCANNGCCGGGCCTTCTCCGTGGCCCATTGCCGGCTAATAGCCAATGCCGCCTGTTCTGAAATGAACACGAGTGCGGCTTTCTCCTTTTCCCCGTACTTTTCGCCTTCGGTATAGGTCTGGACAACCAAGGCGCCAAAGGTTCGCCCCTCGACTTTGAGTGGAACCCCAACGCGATCGAGAGGGGGATTGCCTCGAACCTCAACCTCTGCGGCTTTCACGAGTTCCTCAAGAACCTCACGGGGGGCGAGCAGCGG
>PMYF01000906.1 GCA_003171295.1 Acidobacteriota bacterium
TTTTCGTGGCCGCTGTCCACCTTCTTGCGCAGGTAATTGATGTATACGTCCACGACGTTGGTCATGGTATCGAAGGAGAGGTTCCACACGTGTTCGATAATCATGGCGCGGGTAACGCAGCGGCCGGCGTTGCGCATCAGGTAGTCGAGCAGGGCGAATTCCTTGGGCGTAAGCTCCATGGGGTGGCCGGCGCGTTTCACGGTCCGTTCCACGCGGTTCAGTTCCAAATTGTCCACCCGCAGTATGACCTCGGCGGGTTGCGCCGCACGTCGCATGAGGGCGCGTACCCGGGCGGAGAGTTCACTGAAGGAAAAAGGCTTGGTCAGGTAGTCGTCAGCTCCCAAATCCAATCCCTTAACCCGATCTTCGACCCGGTTGCGGCCGGTTAGAATCAGGACGGGCAGGGCGGGTTTGGTCTCGCGGATGTGCTTCAGGACATCCAGCCCATCCACACGGGGGAGGGTCAGATCGAGGACCGCCACATCGTAGTCGAANNTCGTCTTCGGCAATTAGGACTCGCATCTTTTCACCCTCTTCCAATCTTGACTATGAGAGGCAGAACTCGGCCGCCGGCCGGGTTTGTTTCTCTCATGAAGGCCTCGCCTTCATTAATCAAGTTTTATTTCGGCAGAACGAACCTGAAGGTTGAAGGAATTTCATCGAAGCCCTCGATCGGCGTGTGGCAACCATGGGAAGCGCCAAGTCCGGGAGCTGCGGGAGCCGTCCACGACACGCCCCTGTGGCTGTCACCCTTGCGAAACTAGCCTGCACAGGCAGGGCGGGGGCCACTGGTGCACTTCTGGCTCCCGACTTCCGCGGAATGCCCGAGCGGTGGTTGGGCGTCGGGTTGATCCTGCCAAACCGTTGACGGCATAAAGCTATACGGACTTTCTGCCCCTTCTCCTGGTCACCATCCAGAAGAAGATTTGGGGGACTTCCTCAAGTCACTTCCAGGCCGAGCCGATTAACCTTATGGGGAGAGATTTGCCGTGGGAGCCCCCGCCCCGGGTGCTGACTCCGGGCCGACGCGCCACTGCACGTGGATAAGGCATGATTACCCGATTGCTTCCGAAGGTTCTGGTGGTGGACGACGATCCAGGCATTCGCCTTTTCTTCCGAGAGGCGCTCAAGCCCATCACCGCTCACGTGGCGGAGGCCGCGGATGCCCCGAGTGCACTGGAAGCGATCGAAAGCGGCGACTTCGATGTCATCGTATGCGACGTTTGGATGCCCGGCGCCACCGGGTTGGAGCTTCTAGCCATGGCGCACCAGACGCGCTGGGACGTGGGGTTCATTCTGGTCACCGGAGAATATCAAATTGAGACAGTCATTGCGGCGCTGCGCATGCAAGCGTCCGATTTCCTGCTCAAGCCCGTGACGCTGGAAGATCTGACTCGCTCCGTGACGGGAGCATTTGAACGCCTGGTGTCACTGCGGCAGGCGCGGGACTACCAGGGTTCGCTCGAGGTGAGCATCCAACAGCGGACGCACGAACTGAAGGTGGCGCTAAGCGAACTCGAATCCAACTACCACATGACTTTGGAGGCTCTAGTCGCGGCGCTCGACGCGCGCGAGCACGAGACGTTTTCGCATTCTTTGCGGGTGCGCGCCTATACCCGCTACCTCGCTCGCCGGGCCGGCTACCCGCCGGCGCTGCTGCCCACGCTCGAACATGCAGCTTTGCTGCACGATATCGGCAAGATCGCCGTTTTGGACTCGATCCTGTTGAAGCCCGCGAAGCTTACGGCCGAAGAATGGGTAGAGATGCGCAAGCATCCTAGGACCGGGTGCGAGATCCTCAAGCGGGTTCCTTTCTTGCGCCCTGCCTGCGCCATTGTTCTGCATCACCACGAGCGGTTTGACGGCTCGGGTTATCCGGACGCGCTCGTCGGCGCCCAGATTCCCCTTGGCGCCCGGTTGTTTGCGGTAGCGGACACGCTGGATGCCATGACGACCGACCGCATTTATCGCAAAGCCCCAGGAATGGATGCGGCACGGGAGGAAATCCGTTGCTGGAGTGGCAAGCAGTTTGATCCTCATTTTGTGGATTTGTTCTTCGGAATCTCTCCCGCCACTTGGACGCAGGTCTCCTCGGAGGCCGGGTGCACCACCTCCCTGGCCAAGTGAAATCCGCCTTCTTCTCCCGAGGCTTCCCGTAGGCTGTGCCTTCCGGCGTTTCCGGCACGAATCTTTCCCCACGTTTTCTCGTAAAGACTAAAATATGCTTCGCACCGTTGCGGTTTCGCCCGCCAACGCCTGCGAGTCCGCACTCAAGGAGAACCCTGTTGAAACGCGCCGCCCGTCTGCTTCGCGGATTACTGATTCTTTCCTCGTTTTGGCTCCAGACTCAGCCCGGCCTGCCTGCGCCGCCAGGCAAGAAGCTCCTGACGCTCCAGGAGGTCATCCACAGCGACAGCATCGTCGCGCCGGGAATCTCCGGCCTGCGTTGGCGTCCCGGGGGCAAGCAGTTGACCTACGTCCGCCCCGGTCCCCCGGGTGCCACCCGGCTCTGTGCCTATGATTTGGAGCGCCGCACCGAGACGGTCCTCTTCGATCCCTCGATCCGGAAAGAGAAGGTTGCCCTTGATTCCTACCAATGGTCTCCGCGGGGCGACGCGATCCTGCTGGAAGGAGAAAACGATCTGTGGCTGCTGGAGGCGCAATCGGGGCAACTGCGGCGCCTCACCCAGGATGAAGATGCGGAGGAAGTTCCGGCTTTCTCCCCCGCGGGCGACCGGATCGCCTTCGTGAAGAAGCACGACCTCTACGTGCTGGACCTCGAGAAGGGCGCGGCGCGGCGACTGACCCAGGATGGCAGCGGCACGGTCTACAATGGCCGGCTCGACTGGGTCTATGAAGAGGAGTTGGCCGACCGCTCCACGGCGCGGGCCTTTGAGTGGTCGCCGGATGGCAAGCACCTGGCCTACCTGCGGCTTGACGACGGCCCCGTTCCCGAATATCCCATCACCGACTATCTGGGAGCGCATGTGCGCCTGGTCTCCGAGCGCTTTCCGCAGCCGGGCGACTCCAATCCCCGGGCCTCGCTGCACGTGGTGGCGGTCGAGGACGCCGCCGCGCAACCCGCCCGCCTCACCCTGGACGCGCAGCAGGTGGAATACCTCGGTCCCGCCTTTGCCTGGACACCGGATGCGACGGCCCTGTGTTTTCTGGCCCTCAACCGTGCGCAAACCGAGATCAGCGTGCATCGCTGGGAGCCCGGCTCGGGACGGGACCGCGTCCTGTTCGTGGAACATGACCCCTACTGGGTGAACTCGCTTGAGCCTCCGCGCTTCCTCGAAGGCGGCCGCGAGTTTTTGTGGGTTTCCGAGCGCGACGGATGGCAACACGTTTATCTTTATACGGCCGAGGGAAAGCTGGTTCGCCAGATTACCCGCGGCGCGTGGATGCTCGACCGGCCGGTGTTTCAGGACGCGCCCCTGTTCCAATTGGACCCGCAGGAAAAGTGGCTTTACTTTGCCGCCACCCATCCCGACCCGCGCGAAAGGCAGCTTTACCGCGTTCACCTGGATGGCAGCGGCCTGGAGCGGATTACTTCAGAAGCGGGCTCGCACACGCTCGACCTTTCGCCGGATGGCCGTTTACTCGCAGATCGCTTCTCTTCGCCCGACACCCCGCCCGTGACGCGCCTCATAAATTCTGACGGCACGCCGGGCGCCTTGCTCGATAATCCCACGCATCACCTGGATGACTATGCGTTGGGCAGGCGCGAGTTTCTGGAGGTGAAAGCCCACGACGGGGCCACGCTTTACGCGGAGCTCTTGAAGCCCCCTGATTTCGACCCCACGCGCAAGTATCCGGTGATCGTCGATGTCTACGGAGGGCCGCACGTACAGCTTGTGCAGAAACACTGGGAGGGTGCGGCCCTTTTCGAGCAGTTGTTGGCCCAGAACGGTTTTCTGGTGTGGACGCTCGACGGGCGCGGCTCCTGGGGGCGCGGCCATGCCTGGGAGTCGGCTATCTTCGAAAACATGGGGAAGCACGAACTGGAAGACCAACTGGCGGGCGTCGATTACCTGAAGTCACTACCCTACGTGGATGGCGCGCGCCTCGGCATCCGGGGATGGTCCTACGGCGGGTACATGACGCTCTATGCGCTGACGCACGCGCCGGACGTCTTCAAGTGCGGCGCGGCGGGGGCGCCCGTCACCGATTGGAAGTTCTACGACAGCATCTACACGGAGCGCTATATGCGCATGGCCAGCGAGAATCCCGAGGGCTACAAGAGCGCCTCGCCGCTCGAGGCCGCCACGAACCTGCGGGCTCGGCTGCTCATCATCCATGGCACGTCGGACGACAACGTACATCTGCAAAACACCATCAACTTTCTGGACGCGCTCATCCGCGCCGGCAAGCCCTACGAGTTCCACCTGCAGCCCGGACAGAAACACGGCTTCCAGGGTGACATTCCACGCAGCTACGTCGACCAGCGCATCCTGGATTTCTTCAGGTCGAATCTGTGAAGACGGAGGGCAGGAGTCGGCAGTGTGGCCACAAAGCGCTGCGCTGAGGGGTACTCAATCCCGGGTGACCAGGGCGGAGGCGTAGCGTTCCATCTCGGAAGCCGTGGTGACCTGCTCCGGGTAGTTCATGACCTCGATTTCCGCCGTGAAGCGGTTGCTGGCGCCGGAAGCGCCGGCCAAACCCTCGGAAAGGCGGTCCGCGGCTTGCTTGGCCACCGCATCGGTCATGCCGGGCAGGACGATCCCGAATACCCTGGTCGAGAGGCGATAGAGGGAGTCTTCCGTACGCAGCTTGCGGCTGAGGACCTTCGCAGCGTCGCCGAGGGCCACCTGGGCCTGCGGGCCTTCGGCGAACGGCTTGGAAGGCTTCAGGTGCACAAGGATGAGCGAGAGAGGATCGCGGGTTTGAGTGGAACGGCGGAAGTCCATGGTGAGCCGGTCCTGAAAATGACTGAATCCCAGCAAGGTTCCCAGAAGTTCGCCACTGGACTCTTCCTGGAGTTGCGCCATCTGCTCCTTTTCCTCGATAAGTCTGCTGCGGAGCCTTTGGACCACGAACTGCCGGTTCACCAGATAAGCCACCAGGAGGACGCATAGCGCGCAGAAGCCGAAGAACAGAGTGTGCGAGGGCGCCGCTGGACCGACGTTCTTGCCGAAAACTGCTGGATACATCAGCAAGACCATGCCTCCTTCCAGGATGAGGATCATCACGAGCGCCAGCATGGACAATTGCCGGTCGCGGCGGTCGAGTGTCTTCTGATTGACCTTGTCAAACACGTCCATGCGGACCTCCTCAGCAAGAGGGATCAGGGAGCAATCCCCCTCGGCAGCCTTTCGTCAGCACCCAGTACTGCAGGCGCCGTTTACGCGTCGTATAACACTGCCCGGTTGCAGTGTCAATCAGGAACCTACAAGAGGTGTCAAGCCCCCCGCCGGCAAGAGTGGGCGCGCGACAAGTAAGCCGTTGGCAAGATCGCGCGACGGCAGGGTTGAGACGTGGTCCTTCCTCTCCCCTCTCAGTGGAGAGGAATTGGGGTCAGGGTCCGGCCGCGGGCAGATGGGGTGTGAAGGTTACTCGATAGACGCGCCGCGGGCCGATTCGGAAAATCACAGAGGAGTACTTGCTGGAACTGAATTCCAGGTTGGGGTCGGTTAGGCGCTCCCAGCTTGGTGGGTCTGAACCGGGAGTCGCCATGTAGACGGCGCCTTCCTTGATCTTGCGTTGGGCCTCAGCGTTGGAAGGGAAAATTTCGCACACCGTCAGTAGGCGGAACAGTCGTGTCGGCGTGTCGAGAGCAATCGCCTTCGCCACCACGTCAGCGGGCAGCCGCTTGTCCCGAAACTGCGCCTCAAAATCCTTCTGCGCCTGGGTTGCAGCTTCACTTTCATGGAAGTCCGTGACGATGCGCCGCGCCAGGGCTTTCTTCACTTCGAGCGGGTGATTTTTTCCGGACGCCACCGATGTCTTGAGTGCCTCGATTTCGGCCGGGGGCATATCCGTGAGCAACAGGTAGTAACGCCACATCATCTCATCCGAGATCGACATGAGCTTGCCGAACATCTCGGCGGGCGCTTCATTGATGCCGACGTAGTTGCCCAACGACTTCGACATCTTCTGTACGCCGTCGAGCCCTTCGAGAATCGGCATAGTCATGATGATTTGTGGTTCTTGCCCATACTCCGGCTGAATGGCGCGGCCGACCAGCAGATTGAATTTCTGATCGGTTCCGCCCAGCTCGACGTCGGCTTCGAGGGCCACGGAATCGTAGGCCTGCGACAGCGGGTAGAGCAGTTCGTGCATGGAGATCGGCCGCTGCTCTTTCATGCGATTGGCAAAGTCGTCGCGCTCCAGCATGCGCGCCACGGTGTACTTTGAGCAAAGCGTGATCCAATCCCGTCCCGCGAGCTTGCCGAGCCAGCGGTTGTTGAAGTCCACCACAGTTTTGTGCGGGTCGAGAATCTTGAAGACCTGCTTCTTGTAAGTTTCCGCGTTGTCGGCGATCTCCTCCGGCGTCAAAGGCGGGCGCGTGACGTTCCGGCCGGAAGGATCGCCGATCATTCCCGTGAAGTCGCCGATCAGGAAAATCACGGTGTGGCCGAGATCCTGAAAGTGTTTGAGCTTGCGGATCAGCACGGTGTGGCCCAGGTGAATATCCGGCGCCGTGGGGTCAAACCCTGCCTTCACGCGCAGAGGTTTGCCCGTCTTCTCCGCGCGCTCGAGCCTCGCCCTAAGTTCTTCCGCGCGGATGGTTTCTTCTGCGCCTTTGGTGAGATAAGCGAGTTGTTCGTCGAGGGTCATAGGTGGTTCTAGAGCTAGTCCGGCAGGCGCAGGTTGCGCAGTGACGTGATGTTCAGGTGAGCTCCGACTTTGCGCAAGAAGGCTTCATCCGCCGTCACGAGAAGAGCGTCCGATTCGATTGCCACAGCGAGAAAGCACGAATCGTAGACGGTCACTCCGTAAGTTGATGCCAGCCCAATCGCCTTCACGAGTGCCGGGAATTGAAGCTCGAACAGGTGTAGTCCAATCTCCAGGATGACCTCGATCGCCTCAGAAACCTCTTTAGGACTTGATCGGTGCCCAGCCGTCAAGGCATTAGCGACTTCAACCAGCAAAAGGTCCGGAGCGCCAAGTGTGCAGCGGCGGCTCAGGAAAGTCTCGCGGAGCTTGCGCGCCAGGGCAACGTCCGATTCGTCTTTCTCCAGAAACCACTTCAGGACGACAGATGTGTCGAGGATCAGACGGGGGGGCGCGGGCGGGTTCCCCATTAACCCCTCTTCGGCGCCGGCCAGCGGTCTCTTGCAGCTCGCAAGATTCTCTCTGCGGGCCAGTCTCCGAACTTATGCGCCAAGCGGTCCATTGACTCGGAGGCGCGGCGCTGGCTGGCGCGGAGCGCCTGCTCTTCCGCTTGGTGCGCCTGGCTTTCCACAAGTGCGTGGACGCCCTCCCGCAAGACCGCACTGCGCGAGATTTTTCGGGCACGCGCCAGGCGGTCGGCCAGCCGCAGCGTTTGAGAATCCACCGTGATGTTCACTCTGACTTTTCGAGCCATGGCATTACACACTACAGTGTATCACATCGCAGGATTCAGGTTAAGGATCGACGCAAGCATCAAGCGCGGCGCACCCGACTATTCGTCACAACGGAGGACGCCCCCGCGGTCACAGCTTGGGCAGCACTCGGCGGCCCTCGATACGGACGCCGTCTTCCAAAAGCAGGCAAATCCCGTCGGAATAGATGCGGTGCTCTTCGTTGAGAATTCGCACCGCAAGTGTCTCCGGCGTGTCGTCGTCGAGGACCGGCACGACCGCCTGGCACACGATGGGGCCTGTGTCCACGCCTTCGTCCACCAGGTGAACGGTGCAGCCGGTAAATTTCACGCCGTATTCGAGCGCTTGTCGCTGCGCCTCTTCGCCCGGAAAGGAGGGCAGCAAGGCGGGATGGATATTCAGAACGCGGCGGGGAAACTCTCGGATGAAGTAAGGGCTCAGAATCCGCATGAAGCCCGCCAGGCATACCAGGTCAACCTGGAATTCTCTCAGCACGGCTACCACTTCGCGGTCGAACGCCTCGCGTTCTTTGCCCTGGGACGGAATGAAGCGAGTGGCGAGCCCCATTTCTTTGGCCCGCGCCAGGCCCAGCGCGCCTGCCTTGTTGCTCATCACAATCGCGATTTCCGCCGGAATCTTTCCCGCCTGCACGTTGCGAGCAATCGCCTCAAAGTTTGAGCCGCGGCCGGAAAGCAGGATTCCCAGTTTCTTCATGGAAGATACTCGCAACGGGATTCACGAATCAGCGCCGCAAGGGTTCAGGGTATAGGACCGCCTTAGGCGTCCACGTATCGTACACTCGGCCGGCCGCGGACGATACGGCCGACCGTCCAGAACTTTTCGCGGCGCTTCTTGAGGGCCGCAGAGACCTTTGCCAGGTCACGCCCCGCAACAATCAACAGCAGCCCCAGGCCCATGTTGAAGGTCCGGCGCATATCGTCTTCGGGAACGTTGCCCAGCTTGGCGATCAATTCGAAAATCGGCAGTACGGGCCAGCTCCCCCGGCGTATTTCCGCTTGCGTGCCGTGGGGGAGAATGCGCGGGGTGTTGTCCGTGATGCCTCCCCCGGTAATATGCACCACACCTTTCAGCCACCTGCGCGCGAGCAGCGGCTGAACGGCCGGCCAGTAACAGCGGTGCGGAGCAAGCAGTTCGTCCCCGAGGGCGCGGCCGAGCGCCGGAATGGGTTCGGTGAGAGGCAGGCCCTCCTGCTCCAGCAGTACCTTGCGCGCCAGCGAGTACCCGTTCGTGTGCAGGCCCAAGGAAGGCAACCCCAGGATCACATCTCCCGGCCGGATGCTGCGGCCGTCGATGATGCGGCTTCGCCTGACCCAGCCCACGATGCAGCCCGCCAGGTCATATTCGCCCTCGGGGTAGAAGCCGGGCATCTCGGCGGTCTCACCGCCGATCAGCGCGCAACCGACCTTGCGGCAGGCGCGCGCCAGGCCGCCCACGACTTCCGTCACCACGCGGGGGTGCAACTTCCCCGTCGCCAGGTAATCGAGGAAATAGAGGGGCGCCGCGCCGTGCACGGCAATGTCATTCACGCAGTGGTTGACCAGATCCGCTCCCACCGTATGATGGCG
>PMYF01000280.1 GCA_003171295.1 Acidobacteriota bacterium
GGCAGGTTCTGTAAGCGTCGTAACACCGCGGGGTCAATCGAGAGAAGCTTACTCAAGCAGGTTCCTCAGTTGCTCGTTGGAGACGGTCACCAATTTTCCTGACCGCTTGAGCCGGCGATAGCGTTTTTCGGTGGCGTCCGCAAACGCCGCCATCTGCTCTGGCGTCGCCGCGTATTCGCGTTGCGCGTAATCGGTGGATTCCACCTCGACCCTGCGCAGAGCAATGATTTCGGCCCCAAGGATAATCCCGATGTCCTGCCCGCGCGCGGCAGCGTCAAGCCAGCGGCTCAGATTCTTTTTCGCGTCCGTAATGGTAAGAGTCTTCATAGAGTCTTTATACAGTCTCTAAATCGCTTTGTCAATCCTCTCCCGCCCGTAGAGTTATCCCTGACGGTCCCATTCTCCGCGGGTGGCGCCCCGATGCCTCGGGGCGCCACACGAACACGGGCAACATCTCTGTTACCGCGTCCAATCCGTGGCTTGTTCCGGCTTCTTAACGGTCGCCGACATAAAATGCGATGTCGGCACCACGCGCAGCGAGTGCTTAGCGATAGGCCTCTTTGCGGTGATCAGCGGCGGTCATGAAAACGATGCGCTGCTTCTCATCGATCTCGTAAAAGAAGCGCCAGTCGCCCACTCGGTAGCGCCAAGTCGGCGGGTCCCAATTTTTCAATCGCTGGATATTCGAACCGGTGTGAGGGGTTTGGCGAAGAATCGGGTAAACATAATCACGAAGCTTGGCTTCGAGCCGCTTCTGTGAAACGATTCCCAGGCCAGCGAGATCGGCGAGGAAGCCCCGCGTCTCGAATACTCTATACGACCGGAACGAACCTGCCTCTTCGCTTTTGGGCATCCCGAGAACCCGCTTTGAGACGCTTCACGAGCCCAGGCCGCGAGAGGATTTCCGCCATCTCCGCGTCATCAACGAAGAGGCTCTCCTGGATGTGCCGCAACGCTGCGGTTTCAACCAGGTTGGCGAGCGACCGCCGTTCGGCTTGGGCGGCTCGGACAAACGTTTCATAGGTTTTGTCGTCCAACCGCATGGTTAGTGTTTTAGCCATGATCGTGCTCCGTCATTTATATTCATTATGAATATAAACGAATGTTCGCCCACCGGTCAACCTGTCAGGGCAGGTGGCGAAGACGCTAAGAGTCGACCGTCTGCGCCAGCCCGGCCAAAGGATTTTGCGGGTAGTCGCCGCGCGCATTTTCGGAATCCTGATGGGCGGGGCCGTTGAGTTTGCCGCGAGAACGTGGGATCCTGGGAGGGTTTTATGGCGACACTGGATTGGTCACAATGCGCGGCAGTGGAAAGCGTTCCCGGCAAGGTGAGCGGCGCATGGGTGCTCCGTGGCACGCGCATGCCGGTGGCCACGATTTTTGAAAACCTCGAGGCGGGCGCCAGCCTGGACGACATTCTGTGCTGGTTCGACGGGCTTAATCGCGAACAAGTGAAGGCGGTAATTGACTTCGCCGCCCGCAGTTTGGAGACTCCGGCCCACACCCGCTGATGCGCATTCTTCTCGACCAAGGCACGCCCGTTCCCCTTTGGTCATTCCTTGAAGGACACGCCGTTAAGACGGCGGCGCAACAAGGGTGGAGCGTGCTCTCCAACGGCGACTTGCTGCGCGCTGCCGAGGCTGATGTATTTGACGTGCCGCTGACCACAGACAAGAACCTTGCCTTTCAGCAGAGTCTGAAGGACCGCAAAATTGCTATTGTCGTGCTCGGAAATCCGCAATGGCCGGTGGCGCGACTGCACGTTCAATCGATTGTTGCGGCGGTCAACGCGGCGACTCCCGGAAGCTACGTGGTGGTGAAGGTTCCAGGCGGGTAGCCATGGTCATTGCGCTCCTGACCGTGCGGTTTTCTCATGCCTGATGTGCTTCGCATCTCACAACTTGTTCATGAGCGCTTCTTCTACCGCTTCCGGGTTTCTATCCATCACCGTCAAGTAGGCGCGCACGGCGCTTTCTGGACGTCTGCGCCCTTGCTCCCATTCCTGGAGCGAGCGCGGCCTCAAGGCATAGCGCCGTGAGAATTCCGCTTGCGACAGGCCCAGCTTGGACCGGATCGCCCTCCAGAAAACCTTCCTCTATCCCTCCGGCGTTTTACTCAGATTCCCCTTCACCTCAAAATTCCACTTCCACACCGCGTAGATGGCAGGATAGACCAACAACTCCAGGATGAACGAGGTGAAGATTCCGCCCACCAGGGGCGCCGCGATGCGCTTCATGACGTCTGCGCCCGAGCCCGTGGACCACATGATGGGCAGGAGTCCCAGGAACATGCATCCCACGGTCATAACCTTGGGGCGAACGCGCATGGCCGCGCCGTGCACAATCGCGTCCTTGAGGCCTTGCCAGCTCGTGAGCAGCCCGGCTTGTTTCCAGCTTTCGAAGGCAAGGTCGAGATAGAGGAGCATGAAGACGCCGGTTTCCGCGTCCACGCCCAGCAAGGCGATCAAGCCCACCCAGACGGCGATGCTCATGTTATAACCCAACCAGTGGAGCAGCCAGATGGCGCCGACCGCCGAAAACGGCACGGCCGCGAAAACGATGAGAGTCTTCACTACCGAGCGCGTATTGAGGTAGAGCAAGATGAAAACCAGGAAGACCGTAATCGGCACGACCAGCTTCAGCCGCTCGCGCACGCGCGCGAGGAATTCGTATTGACCGCTCCAACTCAGGCTGTAGCCCGCGGGTAAATGCCCTTCCACCTGGTTGCGCACCAGCCGTTGGGCTTCCTCCACATAGCTTCCCAAGTCGCGTCCGGCAACGTCCACGTAAACATAACCGCTGAGCAGGCCGTTCTCATCCCGGATCATGCTGGGCCCCTCGGCGAGGCGAAGGTCGGCGAGCTGGCCAATGGGAATTTGTGCACCGGAAGGGGTCGCCACGAGCACGCGCTCCAGCGCGCCCAAATCGCTGCGATAATCGCGCAGATATCGGACGTTCACGGAATAGCGTTCGCGGCCCTCGACGGTTGTGGTGATGTTCTCGCCGCCGACGGCCGACGTGATGTAAGCCTCAACGTCGTCCACGGTCAGGCCGTAGCGCGCCAACTCGTCGCGTTTCAAATTGAAATCCAGGAAATATCCGCCGCCCACGCGCTCGGCATAAACGCTGCGGGTGCCTGGAACATGCGCCAGGGTGTGTTCAATCTCTTCGCCGATCTGCTGGATTTTGTTGAGGTCGGAGCCCAGCACCTTGATGCCGACGGNNGTCCAGGCGTTGGTAGTACCGGGGATGCGCAGGGCACGATCCATCTCGTCCACTAGCTCGTCCTGCGAAATGCGGTCGGGCCAGAAGCGGCGCAGAATGTTTTGCAGCCACTCCGGCGCCCGCTCCGAATACCACTGGGGTCTCTTTCGCCACTGGTCCTGCGGCTTCAGGAGCACGGTCGTCTCCATCATGGAAAGCGGCGCGGGGTCCGTGGAAGTCTCCGCCCGGCCGGCCTTGCCGAACACGCGCTCGACTTCCGGAAACGTCTTTAACAGGCGGTCCTGGATTTCGAGTAGCCGCTGCGCTTCAGCGAGGGAGATACCAGGAAGGGTCGAGGGCATGTAGAGCAACGTGCCTTCGTTGAGCGGCGGCATGAATTCCGAGCCCAGGCGCT
>PMYF01000486.1 GCA_003171295.1 Acidobacteriota bacterium
GCTCGCCGGTCCGATGGCTACAGGCTGTAAACCAGTACCTAAGCTGTTTCAGGGCTGCGACCAACCTACGTCGCAAGGAGGTGGGCAAATAAATCGCCAAATGCTGCGTATCTTGTTGCGGTGCTGGGTAGGTCAGTTTTGTGAAGTTTATAGTCCTTATCCCTCTTACCGACCGACCATTGACGTGATGCTATCGCTGCTTCCACCTGCTGCGAATCCAACAGAAAACTTTCTTCAGATGACCCAAGCAAAAGCACAACGCACCATTTGAATCCTGATTGTCGGATTACATTTAGCTGAGGCTCATTCAGTCCCCAGAAGCCATCGTCGTGGCTGTAGTCCTTCACATAGACCAACTCCCTAGATTTACTGTCTCGGATTTCAATCACATTCTGGCTCTTATGCAAAGCGAGTGACCACGACCGTGAGATGTGGCCGCATTTGACGCAGTAATGTCTGAGGGCATCTTCAAAACGACCTAACTTCGCTGTTTTCACATGAACCTCCGTTGCTGTCGTAGAAGTCCGCTCGCACTTCAGCAAGTTTCCAGCCCCTTCAACTTGGAGCTATTCAAACGGACCAGACGGAGGTTTGAGCACGGCGAGAAGGCCCAGCGGAGCGATTGGCTCAGTTCGGAGTCGGTGTTGGCAGTATCGCTCATGCACTTGCACCTGCGGTTTGCGTGAACCAAGTCGCAGTTTTCGTCTTCAACATGTCCAAGTTTAGCTCCAACTGCCGCTTGCGGTGGCCGTTCTGACCAGAGGGATGAGGAAATCCTAGAAGACAGCGCTCCCGGCTGAGAGTTCCTGCCGCAATGAGGGCGGACAGGCAGTCTTCTACTGCCTTGCCGAGCGGAATTATCAGCGCCCCCGGTACTCCTGCCAACTCTGGAGAGAGCACGTCGAAAACCATGCCGTGCAGCAAGGGATGGCGCAACGGTCGTGGAGCGTACCCCGTGTAATCGTCGTAATCGTCACCGTGAACGAACACCGGGTAGCGAATGGCCGACGTTGTATGCAGCAGGGAAAGGTAGCTGTCGAAGAGCAATGCGGGGCTGGACATCCCCAGCCAATGGTGAAACTCGATATCGCCAAGCATTGAAATCAGATTCTGGCGCATCGGTCCGGCGAAACTTGCGTGCGCTTTCGCCCGCCTGCACGCCTCGGTTCCAGTCTCCCCACTCACGAGTGCCGCTCAGGCGGTTCTGAATGCTATTTCCGTTTGATGAAATCCCGGCGTGATTCCAACGAGAGCGACCTTCGCCGACGTGTTCACGAAATCGAAGGGCGCATAGAATAGTTCGATGCGACGGTCCGAGTACAGCCGAAACGTGGGCGTACAGAGGTGCTCGGGTCCATACTTGGCCAGTGGCGGCAACGAACGGATGGAGTCTGCGAAGCGTGCAAACAACGGAGGCGTGAATGGCAGCGGCATCGCTAGGACTCCCAGCCAAGAATCCAGCCTTCAACCCACCGGATTATACGCTCGTCCGGGTCGCCTGGCGAACGTTGACCGAGGCACCGCATCGTGGCGGTTGACCAGAACTCACGGCGGCAGTAGAATTTGGGAACTTGTTCGATGCTGGAACACCTTAACCGCAAACAACGGGCAGTGGTGTGGGTCGTGGGCCTTTGGGTCAGTGCCGCTTGTAGGCACCTACAGTCCACATTGCTTGGAGGCACGACTTTGGCACGTGACGATGCAGAGGCCCACTACAAGCTCGGCGTGGCCGCCCAATTACGAGGTGACTCCATAGCGGCCATTGCGGAATTTCGAGAAACGCTACGCCTCCAGCCGGGCAACGTGAAGGCACTGGTTTTTCTTGGGATTATGCACGAGGGCAAGCATATCGCTATTACTGAATGTCGGAATGTACTGGACAGCGACCCAGACAACAATGCAGTACGTGGCGTGCTAGTAGACCTGCTTCAGGAAAAGGGCGACCTGAACGGAACCATCGCTGAATGTCAAGAGTGGCTTCGTTTGGAGCCTAAGTCTGCACTTGGCCATAAATTCTTCGCAGGCCTACTCGTGAAGAAGGGAGACCCAGAGGGGGCCATGGCGGAGTACCGCAAGGCACTGCGCCTAAAGTCGGGCGATGTGTGGGCGCACTACGAATTAGGGCGTTTGCTTGAAACTGAGCACGACCTCGACGCTGTCGTTACGGAGTTCAAGGAGGTTCTCAATCCAAGTCCTGATACTGACGAAGAAGTGACCCGCAGGCTGGTCTCGAACGAAGTACGCCGGAGAATTGCTGTTCTTCTTCTCAAAAAAGGCGATTTGGTTGGAGCATTCACGGAATGTGTCGCCTTCGTTTCGACGACACCTGGAAGAAAGTTTTTGGTTCAATTGGTGCCAAAGTAATTGTCAAAAGAATGGTTCTCTTGAATGATCCAGACCACGTGCTCGATCTTATCCATCCCACGAGTTGAGAGGGAGGCAGAAGAGGGCTGGTCTGTCGGCCTTGCGGCAGGCAAGGGCTTTCCCCCAGGCGACGCTAAAGCCGTCGCTAGAGAAAGCCCAGCCAGCAGGATCCCCGGCTTGATTCCCCCACACGCCGTGCCACGACGGTTCAGTCCGCCCACGAATTGACCCTTTTGGTGAACACGTCCCCGCGAACTGTTCAGCCTGCTGAACCGGGATGTCCACTTACGCTTCCCGATTTCAGACGAGTATACACCTGTCCCTGCCAAAAACTCGATCGATCACAAAGAGCGGCCAATTCACAGGGCGGTCAAAGAGTTGAGGGAGTTGCTGAGCAGGTGGGGGCTACAGATTTCATTGCGGCGGGAACTCAGGGAAGATCCTCTCCGGGCTTCACTATGAGCAATGCCGAGCACCAGTGGGACCAGAAGCGGAAAAGCCAAACCCAAAGCAGTCGGTCTACGGATTACAAACGAAGGCGGTCATGCTGAGACCTCTTGACGATTCTTGGCTGGTGACGGAGAGTCAGAATCTCAATTTGCAGCGCTACTCGAGTTCGGAACCAAGCTCGGATGCTGGACAACGCGAAAGGTAGGGATGTGGACAAAGGGTCGGAACAACAGCAATACCTTCCGGTAAGATCAATGATTCCAATCTGATCGCGATTTTTGGCAGGACCGGGTGGATATCTGGGGCGCCGACGACTTTGACCCTTGGGAAAGGCTGTGTTGGGAAACCGTGCGCGTGGTCTTCTACCGCCAGCACAAGCCGGACGGCGAGCGGATCGACGCGTATTGGCTGACCGACTTCCCGCGCCGGCAGGTGGGCAGCCGGGAAATCTTTCGCATGGCCAAGAGCCGCTGCGAAATCGAGAACCAAGGTTTCAACGACGCCAAGAACCGATATGGCTTCGAGCATATCTGCCGACACGAGCCCCACAGCTTGCTCGTGGTCTCGCTGCTGATCTGCTTGGCCCTGAGTCTGGAACGAGTTTACCGAGTGCGTTACTTACATCGGGGTACGCACCCGCTGCGCGCTGCCAAGGATCTCCACCTCTTCTTTCAGCTCAGCCTGTCGGCGCCGGTTGCCGCCCACTCCAGTTGAGAACCCGTGCCTTTGCAGTCCCTGTGCTTTGCCCCCGCATTTTTCTTTCCTCGCGCGCCCCATGGCCGCGCCCGTGTCTCCGAACAGCGAACAAATGAGCCCCGAATAAAGGCTCCGGTCGACCCTGCCGACGCGACCCGCATTCGAATGCGCCCTGGGCCATCATCAAAGGCTTCCTTCCACGTGGATTCCGAAGCTGCTGGAGTTATAACAGAAGGGTAGCGGAAGGGCGCCAACTATGTTATTGATTTTCCAGACGGCCAGAGCTTTGGCGAACCACAGCAATGCGCTGTTGGAGTATTTTGTCTAGCCCAACGATCCAAATGAGGGAATAAAATTGAGAAACAGCCTCTCACGTCGCGAACTCCTATCCTGGATGCTTGCCGCGGCAGCGGGATGCCGATTTGTGACGACCCCCGCCCGGGCCGGTACCGACGCGCCCTCGGCGTCCATCATCGATGGTCTTAAGATAAAAGACGCAACGTTCAGATTCCTCCAAAAGTGTGCACGTGATGACGGGGGTTATGCGCCCTCGCCCGATCCGCAATACCGCGGCAACTCCGACACGAAGGAGAGCGACCTGGCTGCGGTCACCTACGCCGCGACGCTGGCAAAGACTGTGGCGCGGGAACTGCCACACCCGGAAAAGTCCGTGGAGTTCATCCAGCGTCACCAACAACCGGATGGGGTTTTCATCAATTTCCAGGGAGACCTAAACCCGAAAGAGGACCTTGCGATCCTTTACAACACGACTCAGGGATGCGTGGCGCTCAGCGCCCTGGGGGAGAAACCCAAAGTCGATCCCGTCCATGCGCTGGACCGTTTCTTCGCCCAAGACACCTTCAAGAAACTCCCCTGGTATACCCTCAGCTTTTATCCGCTGTTCTACGCTGCTCTGGGCAGGCCCTTCCCTCAGGAATACCGCTCGGCCATCGCTCAGCACCATACGCAGAATCAAGCTGTGGATGGTTACCTGGGCGACCACGTTGCCGCCACCTTCCACATGGTTCACTTTTTCAGGCTGCTGGGTGAGCCCACACCGCGTGCGGAGGCGATCGTGCAACGGGTCCTCCGTGATCAAAGGCCCGATGGCGGCTGGCATCTCAAGGAACCGGACTGGGACGTTCACGCCTGCTTTGACGCCGTGTTTATCCTGCGCCAGTTGAGCTGGAATTCGCCTGAATCGCGCGCCGCGATTGACCGCGGCGCAGAGTGGGCGCTGACCTGCCAGAACTCTGACGGCGGATTCGGCCACTATCCCGGATGGCACTCGGATATAGACGCTGTGTATTTCCAGCTTGGAACGCTGATCCAAGCGGAACGAATTCCCGGGGCAAACTACGATCTTCCCGACGCTGAGACCCTCAGTTGGGGACACGCAATGAAGCCCGGAAAGATCTACGCCCGCCCCTGAGCAGCGATCACACGGGACACACGAAGCAGTCAGCTTGGCAGTGTATTGAGCGGTCCGGGGCAGCTGTCCATACCACTGACTCGATCGACCACAAAGGGCGGCCAATTCACAGGAGCGTCAGAGAGTCGAGGGAGTTGCTGAGCAGGCGCGGGCTACAGATTTCATGGCGGCGGGAACTCGGGGAGGATCCTCTTCCCAAGGGCCGGAGTCTTCGCGAACCTCACCCGACCTCGGTCGGAAAGCATCCTTCCTCAGCCCGAGAACGATCCTTCAAGCCGCCCGCCGTTCATAGCCGTGATGCAGTCCGGCGACCTCTTGCAGTTCAATGCAATGAGAGTCGGCCTCACAGAGCTCTCCGGGAGAGAACGCCCAACGAATTCGCCAATGACATTGCGGCTAGCCGCGATGCCATTGGCCTGCACACATCCGAAAACTCGCCCTAGAGTTGGTACAAAACAGCCGGTCCGATCGGCCAAACCTGTACGGCACATCTGAGGTGGTACAAAACCTCGGTCAGGTCAAGTGCATACGTCTCCACGCACGTGTGCCCCCGCCGGTATTGTTTTTTTGACAATCAAAAGGAAGCATAGTAGAAAGAAAGCGAAAATAGCAAAGGCACTTGGCATTTTCGGTGAACACGTACCCCTTCCGACCCTCGATCTGGTGTCAAGCTCGGTGGAACGGCAAATTGGCAATTATTCGAGGCAGGCGCTGTGCGTCTGTGAGAAGGTTTACGATAGGATGAGCCCCTACCCATTGGGCCCCGGGGGAAGCATGAACAACGATCGCTTTCCATCACGCCGAAACTTCTTGCGTACGGCGCTGGCCGCGCCGCTGGCGGGGGCCATGGTGGGTGGCTATTCGCCGGCTGCCGCGCAGAACCAATCCGCGGGAGGGGCGTCCTCCCTCGTCGCACGCGTCATTCTGGACAAAGAACTCTATGACCCGGGTGCAGTCGTGAATGGCGAGGTACACTTCCGCCTTCCCGCCGACGGGCCGGTGGTGGCCCGCTGGGTCGACAGTTTTGGGCGAGTCGTTCATGAAACGGAATTGCCGCCGTCCAAGAGCGGCGTGGCGCGGCAGAAGTTCGAGTTTTGTTTAGACCCGGGCTGCACCTACCGGAACTGGATTCGCGTTTGGGTGAACGGCGTCGAGCAGACCGTGGGCGCGCACTTCATGTGTTCGCCCGCTCCCAAACCGTGGGATGACTTTCACGTCATCAGTTGGGCGCACTACCCCAACGGGTTTTACGATTTGCTGCGCAAGGTGGGCGTGGATGGAACCATCGCCTACAAGGAGGCCACCGATCCGGTGCTCGACAACAACTTTAATTTCTATGTCGAGCAGCTCATGTGGGAAGTCTTCGCCATTTACCACAAGGATCAACCTCTGTGGCGGGGACTGTTGAACCAGATCGAACTCGATCGCAACAACCTGGACCTCTGGGTGCGCAAGCCCTGCCTCAACGATCCCAAGACCGATGAATACGTGAACGACCATCTGACCCGCTACGTGCGCATTCATCGCGCTTTCCGGCCGCTTTTCTACAACATCGCCGATGAGCTCGGGCAGGGAGACCAGATTCGCCCCAATGATTTTTGCCATTCGAGTTTCTGCACCATCAAGTTCGCGCAGTATCTGCGGATGATCTACGGGCACGTGGGAGCGCTGGCCAACGAATGGGCGGTTGGTGAACTGACACACTGGGATGACGAGAGCCTGCACAATGGATCAGAGTGGGCCAAGAGCAATTTGATGATCAGTTCCACCACAACCGATTGCGCCTTCGATCGCGTGGCGATAGCGGCCTTGCAGGTGAAATACGGCGGATTGGCAGGGGTGAACAAGGGCTGGGGAAGCAACTTCCCTTCCCCGCGGCAAGGAACTTCCGACGACGAACAGTGGAAGCCACTCCTTGCCCTCCTGCGCGATACCCGCTCGTTCCCGGAGCTCACGGAAGAGGCCCTGAGCGCCGGGTTGGGGTCCATCGGGAAGGCCAATGCGCGCTGGGGGACACATACCGGTTGGGGAGCCGAGCAACACCCGGCGGGCTTCAAATCCTGGGCGGAAGTCGCCACTTTCCTCAAGCGTTTCTACCAGGAGCTTTCCGAGGTCCGCTCCACTGAAGGCTGGAATGTCTCGCCCTGGTGCGATTTCCGCAACTTCATGGACCGGACTTTTGCCGACGCCATTGGGCGCGCCCGCGCCGTTTGCCAGGCGGAAGATCCCCACGCGCGGTGCGCCATCGAAGGCGGGCAGGCGCCGTTTCCTTACGGCTGGTACAACTACGAAAACGTCGTCAAGGTCGTGGATGTGATCGAGCCTTACAATTGCGGCAACAACGTGGAAGTGATCCGCTCGTTCAACCCGAATGTCATCATGGTTTCCACTCACGGATTCAATCACAAGCCCGGTACCCCGCTGACAGACGAGGATCGCCTGGTCCAGAAGCGCGCCCCGCAGCCCATCTGGTGGGGATTATTCCACAGCCACCGCGGTTCGCTGATCTGGGATGCCAATATCCCCGAGTATCAGTTTGTGGATCAGCAGACCCGCGAGATCACCCCTGCGGCGATGACTTTTGCCGACACCTTCAGGGAACTCCACCAGGGCATCGGCAAGCTCATTCTCAGCAGCCGCCGGCTGCACGATGGCATCGCCATCCATTTCTCTCAACCCTCGATGCAAGTCCATTGGCTTCTCGACAACGTCGGTAACGCGCGGAAATGGCCCGTGCACAGCGGCGGAGATCACGACAACCACTTCATTGCAGTGCGCAACGGCTGGACCAAGGTGATTGAGGACCTCGGATTGCAATATGAGTTTGTGGGGCGGGGGCAGATCGAGGAAGGAAAGCTTGGGAAAGGCGAATATCGCGTTCTCATCCTGCCGCAATCGCTGGCCGTGAGCGCACTGGAAGTGGAGCTGATTGGGGAATTCGTCAAAGCCGGCGGAGTGTTGGTAGCGGATTACCGCGTGGCGACGATGAATGAGCACGGACGCGATTTGGGCCGTGGGCAGTTCGACGACGTGTTCGGCATCACCCACCTGAAAGGCAGCACCAAAGGGGCCAGCGTCAACGGCAGCGCGAATCTGGGGTCCCTGCGCCTCAATGGTGAGAAGCTCAACCTAGTGGTTGGCGACGAAACCCTCAGTGTGACCAGCGGCAAAGCACTGGCCCAGAGCGGGCAGGTACCGCTAATCGTCGTAAACGAATTCGGCAAGGGAAAGGCGGTGTTCCTAAATGTTGAGACCGCGCGGTATCCCTACGACCGGCTGCAACTGAATCGGGCGACGAGCCTGCCCAGCGTCGTGGAACAGATCCTCGGCCTGGCAAACATAGAGCCTCAGGTTCACGTGCTGGATTCGACAGGCAACCGGCTGCCTGGAACTGAAGTGGTCCGCTTTCAGAATGGCGCCTATGAGCACGTGGCCGTCTTTCGCAATCCGCAATTCGATGATGGAGGCTGGGGAGACCTGCCGATCATGCCGGAACGAGAATGGGCCGGGTCCATCGATAATTCCCTTCTCGAAAAGGACGCTCCCATCACGCTGGCGTGGCGCGACGCGATGCCCACCTACGACCTCCGCGGAAGACGGGACCTGGGCCAAACCGCGAAAGTCCAGCTGCTGCTCGACGCCTGGAGCCCGCTGGTAGTGACGCGTGCGCCCCAACCGGTCCCGGCCCTGGGTGTTGAGACCCCCGCGGAAGCCCAAGCGGGGCATCCCCTGATGGTCACCCTTCGATCGGAAGCTCCGTTGCCGGAGGGGACTTTCCGCGTCGTCAGAGTGGAATTCGTTACGCCTGACGGCCTGACTTACGACCTTTATGCTCGTAACATTCGACTCGAATTGACGGCGCAGCAAGAGCGTTTCGATCTCGCGTACAACGACCCGCTGGGGCGCTGGCAACTGAACGCTTACGACCTCATCACCGGCCAAGTGGTGCAAACCGCTTTCACGCTCCGTGCCTCGTAATGGGGGGCGGGCTCTGTTGTAATGGCGAATTAAGGCTAGTTATCTTAAACAAGTCTGCGTAAGAAACATCCCAAGCCACTCAGAAACCCCTCTAACGAATTGAAACTAAAGGCAATGTTCGTTGGACTCTAAAATTGGCCTCTCCCCAGCGACTGGCGCCCGACAGCGACAACAAGTCGCTATGATGTGAATGAACTGCAGGGCGAAACCCCGGCAGAAAATGACTCCCACCCCTACCGAGCCGACCCAAAGCTGTGGGAGGTCAAGGGCAAGAAACGGAGCAAAAAACAAGACCAAAAACCTATTGACAAACCCTCCTCTCAAGTGATAACACCCTTCGCATAAGTTAAGTTAACTAACAAACCCATGAAGGTTCTTGGCCAGATGAGCCCGCGCGCGATTCAGCCGCCCGTGATGAAGACGATGAACCGGCTCAGCCTGCTCACGCTGATCATGGAGCACGGTCCGATCTCCCGGTCGGGTCTCGCCAAGCTCAGCCGACTCAGCAAGCCCACCGTGTCGGCCCAAGTCGAAAGCCTGATTCGGAAACGCTTGGTGTCAGAGACGGGCGCAGGGGAGTCGGGGAGGCGCGGCGGCAAGAAACCCACCCACCTTGAGTTCAACGCTGCCTATGGTTGTCTGGCCGTGGGTGAAATCGACCCCCTCGAGATCCGTCTTGCGGTTACTGACCTGAAGGGGTCGATTATCGCCCAGGCGCAGTTCCGCACAGAGGCGCAACTCGGGGCGGCGAGTGTTACCGGAAGACTTAAGCAGGGGCTGGGCAAATTGCTCAAGCAGTCGGGACGAAGGGAGCAGTTATGCCTGATCGCGATTGCCGCACCGGGCAGAGTGGATGTCCGCCGCGGGGTCATCCTGGAAGCCGGCAATATTTTCAATTGGGAAAACGTTCCCATAGCAGATCCCCTGGGCAGCGTGTTCAAGACGCCGGTGCTGGTGGATAACGTCGTAAATCTGGCGGCGCTTGCCGAAATGGAGTTCGGCGCCGCCCAAGGTGTGGAGGACTTCGTCCTGGTCCGCCATGATACCGGGATTGGCTGTGGAGTCGTGCTGGGAGGCAAGCTGCATCGCGGCTCCAACTGGGCGGCCGGCGAAATCGCCCATTTCATTCTGGATTTGAACCAAGCCGGCAAAGACTGGACCCCTCGAGGATATCTGGAATTGCAGGTGGGCGCCGACCGGTTATGCGAAAGAATGCAACGGGTGCAAGCTTTCCGCAAGACGCTGCCAAGATTTCCGGACGGAGGCTGTGAGCTGGCGGCCCTTTTTCGGGCCTGGGAACATGGCCATGCCGCGTCGCGAAAGATCGTCACCGAACTCGTGCTTCACCTGGGAGTCACCATTGCGCATGTCGCGGCTACTTATGATCCCTCCCTGATTGTGTTGCAGGGAGAGATCTTTCCGCCGCTGTTGGAAAAAATTGAGCAGGTGGTGAAGAGAGCCGTCCCCTGGTTGCCCCGACTCGCTGCGTCCAAATTAGGAAAAGATGCAGCCTTACAGGGAGCTGTCGTCGCCGCGCGCGCACAAGCTCACGAGGAGATCGCGAAAGCACTGGACGAGGGGGCAACGCACCCGAGGAGAGCGGGGGGTTCGGAGTCCGAATCAGACGAGCTGAGTCGCGCCGAGTCCGCCGTTCGGCTCTAACAAAGACGGGAAACCCAGGTTCTGGGGTTCCGCTTGCGCTGGCGAACCACGCGGGCCGGTGAGCGAAGGAAGGCCCAGGCCGATGAGGGTGAGGGATTCCCGCAACAGAGCGTCAGCATCACCCGTTGTTCTTTGGTTACGCACTGCTATGGTGACACGTCGGGTCAATCATGGGCTGAACCATGGAGATAAAGGATGGAGAAACGGACCTATGAAGAAGGAGGAGGCTATGATGTCACACCTATGGTTTAGGCGGTGGCTCGTATCGGCCGCCGTTCCGGCATTTTTCCTTGTACTCTCATGCGCCTTGGAGTTGCAGGCTCAAATTGTCACCGGCACCATCAAGGGGACAATCCGGGACTCCAGCGGCGCAGTGATGGTAAATGTCCCTGTGACCGTCAAGGATTTGGGGACGGCGATCACTCGCCAAGGAATGTCCAACGCAGCCGGCGATTATGTGGTCGCCGACGTTCCGGCAGCGCAGTACGCCGTTTCCGTGCAGTACTCTGGCTTCCAGTCATGGACTACGAATCTGACCTTGCGTACGGCCCAGACTGCAGAAATCAACATTGTCCTGGACGTCGGTCAGATCAGCACCCAAGTGGAAGTGAAAGACTCAACCCCCATCATCAACACCGTGGAATCGACCCTCTCGAACACGCTCGAAGGCAGCCGCATTCTCCAGCTTCCGCTCAACGGCCGGGATCTTGCCCAGTTGTTTCAACTGACCCCGGGAGTCAACCGCACCGCCGGAACCCGCATGAATGGGATTCAGTCGGGAGCATTTCAATTCCTGCAAGATGGTATCTCGATTGAGAACAAGTACAACGGCGATATCGTGAATAATCGTCCTGCCATGGAAGGCGTTGCCGAATATCACATTGAGTCAGCCGACTCCGATGCCAAGTATAGCCGCACCGGTACGGTGATTCTGACCACCCGTTCTGGCACCAACAGCTTTCATGGTTCCATCTTTGATGTCCACAGAAACAATGGCTGGGGCTTGGTGACCCGCCAGTACAACCAGGGGATTAATTCCAAGCCAGCTTTTCTGATCCGCAACGAGTTTGGCGCGTCGCTGGGGGGCCCTGTCCGTATCCCCAAGCTGTACAATGGCAAGGACAAGACCTTTTTCTTCTTCACGTACGAAGGCCGCCGGCAAAACCAGAGTCAGCCGATCGTCGCCAACTCGCCTCCGGCGGAGCTTCGCAATGGCGATTTCAGCCACTATTATGCCTCGGACATGTCTCCCGGCCAGGTCGCCATCATTTATGACCCGATGACGACTCGACCCGATCCCGCGCATCCCGGCTTTTTCCTCCGCGATCCCTTCCCGGGCAATATCATACCCCCGGAACGCATCTCGGCGATGGCAAAGGCTGCGTTGCCGTTCTACCCGATGCCCAACCAACCAGGTCTGGATTACTGGTCTGGGAACATCCGGGTCACGAACCCTCTGATTAATAACCTGAATAGTTACACAGCCAAGCTTGATCATCACTTCTCAGAGAATGATGTTCTGACGGGCTCCTATAGCTTCATCGATCAAGCAAACACGCAGACGAAGAGCGGTTACGGGGGCACACCTTCGGAGGAATTTTACTTCAACAAGGGCACCAGCCGCACGCAGGTCATCTCGTTGGGTGAAACACATATCTTCAATCCCAACACAGTCAATGAGATTCGCCTGGGCGGCACCCGCCCCCATGACCATCGCGGCCCCCCCCCCC
>PMYF01000948.1:0-5957 GCA_003171295.1 Acidobacteriota bacterium
CGGAAGCTCGCGGTCGCCGACCCCCTCACGACCGAACTGGCGGGATATATTTCGAGTGAAGTGAACCGCATGAACGCCATCGTGACGCGCTTCCTCGATTTCGCCAGACCGCTCAAACTTGAACGCCATGCGGAGCAGATTCCGCCGTTGATCGAGCGGGCGCTGAAGGCAGCACACGACCGCTGGCCAGACGCCAAGGTGAAAGTGGAGCGGCAATTTGCGGCGGACCTGCCGGAGGTTTCCGTGGACCGCGACCTGACTGAGCAGGTGTTCACGAATCTGGCGCTCAACGCCTACGAGGCCATGGGAAGCGGAGGCGGCAAGCTGCGCGTGGCCGTGTCGCCCGCGTCATCCGACGAGCGGCGCGGCGTCGAGATCGCTTTCGAAGACACCGGCCCAGGCGTTCCCGTCGAACTGCGCGAGCAGATTTTCAATCCCTTCTTCACCACCAAGGAAAGCGGAGTGGGGCTGGGCCTTTCCCTGGTTTCCAAGATTGTGGATGATCACCGCGGGTGGATTCGTCTGGCGAGCGAGCCTGGACAAGGGGCGTGCTTCCGCGTCTTCCTGCCGGACGGCGAACCCCCGGAAGCAGCAGCGTGAAGAAGCGTTTACTGAACGCAGGAGGGCGGAGAAGAAACCACGGCGGCTATCTCGGGTGGAAGGGCTCACCACCGTGAGGAGAATACTGGGTCAGCGCGGCATCCAGCGCATGNNATACCGGCAAAGGCGCCGCGCGAGCGCGAATAAGTGAGGATCTCCGCGCGGAGTTGCAGGTCCGTGGCGCCTTGCGCCGTGCGGCCCACGGGCCCCCCGGCCACAGAAGCGTCCGCGCCCAGCTTGACCTTGCTTTGCAGGAGTTTTTCCGCGCCCCGGCCGTTCATGACCAGCAGGACAAAGTCTGTGGCTTGGCCGCCAATCTGGAAACCGACATTGGCGCCGCCCACGGTGAACAGGGAAGGCGCGCCCCAAGGGCCGTCCCCCCCGCGCCGGCACACCAGCACGCCGCGACCGAAACTGGCGCCGATCATGAAAGCGCCCTTCAGCTCCGAAGGGATGATGCCCACACAAACCGACTTGTTGAGCAGGTCGTGCGGGATCCCCTTCTCGGGAGTCCCCATGATTTCGTTTATGACTTCCGCCGAATTATCCAGCCGGTCCGCTTCCTTTTCCGCTGCCCGCCCGACCTTGACAGCCCCGCACAAGACGAGGCAGAGACATCCCACCAGCCAACATCGCATCGGCAACTCCTACCGGGAGATTTCCGGCTGCACAAACTTGCAGCCTGCGGTTTTCAAATACCAGCCCTTGAACGCCTTTCGAACTTGTATTGTGCCACAGTCTGAAAGTGCGGGGAGAGAAAGATTGCGCCACGAGGTCGCGGCCCGAACTCGCCCCGGCCCGGGGTCGCCCCAAGCCTACCCCGCCGCGTGCCGGGAACGGGCCGAGGGGCCAGCCCTGCGGTCCAGCCCGCTTGACACTGCGTTCCGTCAAACGCATAATCGCGGCCAACGAAAATGCGCGGGCCGAACCTCGAACCGTTCCGCGCGGATCCTGAGGGCCAACTTCTGCCCGACCCAGCCGCTGGGGTGATCCGTGTCGTGAGGGCAAGGGCCCGTGAAGGGAGAGCCTCGGTTGCCGGACCAGCCCCCGACGTCGCCGCCCATCTTCACCTACCTCAATGATGAGACTCCCCTGCGCTGCCACGAGCATATAGCCATTCTCCATCGCGGCCAGGCCGGGGCGGTTCGCTGGGCTGGGTTCGTGAGCGAAGGGTTGCGCTTGGGCAACTGGTGTTGCTACCTGGCGCCGGCCCTCTTGCACCACGACATGCTCACCCGGCTGCGCGAATTCGGCGTGGATGTCGAGCGTCATCTGGGTGACCACACTCTACAATTTCAGCAGGAAATGCCGGACCCGGACCGCCTGCGGGATTGGGCGCAGAGTTTCTTTGCCGAGGCCGAAATCGCGCATGCGCCGGCGGTCCGCTGGCTGGAAGAGGGAATTTGGCCGCAACCCGCCGGCATCCCAGTGCCGCGATTTTTCGAGTTTCACGCGCGCTTGAACTACCTCGTGAAACATTATCCCAGTGTAGCTCTGTGCCAGTACGATGTGGAGAACCTGGAGATTCCTTACCTGTTCTCTGCCATCGCCGTGCACCGGCACCTTCTGGTCGAAGGCACGCTGGTTCGCGACAACCCGTTCTACATTCCGGCGGAAAAATTCCTGTCCATGAATCTTGAAGATCGCGACCATGACCTCCGGGAAGTCTTCCGGGAGGTCGGGTTCGACGTAGAACGATTGCTCTCCACCCTGGCGGGCTACGGCCATTTGCAGCGGCCGCCGGTGGGTTCCTAAAACGATGCTGTCCTTTTACCAACGGCTTGCTACGGGGCTGTGCGCGGTCGTCGCCGGTGCGTTGGTTTGGGCCGGCGCTTTTTGGGGGCCGCGGCCCCTCCCCCTGCTCTCCGTGCCCCCCGCCGCGGTGCGCTTTGAGGGGGCCAATGCGGTGGAGTATACGCGCGTCGTGGCGGAAGAATTTCCCGACCGCGTCACCGGCACTCCCCCCGCGCGGCGTGCCGCGGGATATCTGCGCGCCGAATTCCGGAAGCTGGGCTATGAGGTGAGCAGCCCGACCTTTTCCATGTGGCTGCGCGGCGAGCGGGTGCAAGGTGAGAATGTGGTGGCGTGGCTGGAAGGCGAATCCCCGCAAAGCGTGGCCGTCATGGCCCATTATGACGGCCAGTTGACTTCTCACGGGGCCGCGGAAGACAACGCCTCCGGTGTCGGTGTGCTGCTCGAGCTAGCCCGCGTTCTGCGCCAGGGTCCCCGCCATCGCGGCCTGATACTCGCCGCCGACGACGCGGAAGAGTGGGGCATGATCGGGGCGCGGGAACTAACCAGCCTCCTGAAAACCCACCAGACCGTAGCCGTCCTCTCCCTGGATTACCTTGCGGCCGGACCCGCTCCCTCGCTCGAAATGAACTGCATGGGGCAATTCGCCGGATACACGCCGCTCTGGCTGCGGCAGCTCCTGGTGGCCTCGGGCCGCGCGCAGGGCGCCCGATTCGAACAGGTGACCGGTACGGGGGAATGGATCGAGCGTGCGCTGGAAGTCTCCGCCCAGGATCAGGGGCCGCTGCTGCGCAGCGGTATTCCCGCTTTGAACCTGGCAACGCACTCGCTCAAGACCGAGGCCGTGCGCGCCCGCTACCACACGCCCGAGGACGTCTTCCGCAACTTCGATCCGGCGGCGTTTCAATTGCTCGGCTCGACGGTGGAGCAAGCCGTCTTCGCTCTCAACACGCTTCCCCCTCCCGCCCCGGGAACTGCCGGCGACTTCCAAGCCAGTCCGGACCGGTATCTGTCCAGTGCCCTCATGGGCTTGCTGCAAATCCTCGGGCTCCTGCCCATCGTCCTCGCGGCCTGCTTTGCCGCGAGCAACTTCGCCGCCGAGAAAATCGAACTGCACGGCTGGCGATTCCTGGAGCCGGCGAGTTGGGTCATACCCCCGTGCCTCGCCGGACTGCTGCTTTATGCACTGACGGGGTTGAATATTCTGCCTCGCTTCGAGTTGTACCCAGCTACGCCCAAGGACCCGTTCCTATATCACCTGCCGCTCGCCCTGATCGCGGCGTTGGCCATCGTAGTCGGCGCGGGATTTGTGGAACTCCGAAAGCTCCTTTCCCGTGTGGAGGTCCCCCCCACGCCGTTCGGGGTAAGGAAACGCACCCTCTTCCTCTGGGTCACCATTGTGGCGCTCGTGGCCTTTTTCAACAACCCGTATGCCATGGAGCTTTTCCTGGGCGGCTTCGCCTATGCCACCTTGCTCCTCGTGCCGCCCCGCGGCGCTGTGTCAAGAGCCACGAACGCCGCGCTCCTCATCGCTGCGGCCACGCCGTTCGCTGCGCTGCTCTATTCCTTTGGCAAGGAAATTTTCCTCGGTTGGCGCATCATCTGGTACCTCGTGCTGCAAGCCGCATACGGGGTTTGGTCGCCCATAGCCGTAGCGCTGTTTCTCCTGGCCGTGGTGCTCGGCGTCCAGTTGTTCTGGATTTCGGTCCTGCAGGGGGATCGGGACGTGGCGAACCCCCTGGCCTGAGCTGTCGGGCCGGGAATGGCGGAGCGCACGGGGAAGCCTCGTGCTACCTCTGCCGGCACTTTTCTACACGCCAGCCCCGCGCAATTTGATAAGATAATGGATTGCCTCTGACCAAAGATCATGGACTATGACCAGCTAGGAAGTTTCCTGGAGGTGGCGAAGCTGCAAAGCTTCTCCCGCGCCGCGGAGAAGATGTTCCGCACGCAACCGGCGATTAGTGCGCAGGTACGGCTCCTGGAGCAGGAATGCGGAGAGAAGCTCTTTGATCGGAGCGGGAAGAAAGTCTTGTTGACACCCGCCGGCGAGATTCTCTGTCGCTATGCGGAGAAGCTGCTGGCGCTGCAAAAGGAGGCTGTCCAGGCGATCGCCGAGTTGAACCAGACGCCGCGGGGCAAGCTTTACATCGGCGCCAACGAAGCGACGTGCCTCTACGTCCTGCCCAAGACCTTTGCCCGTTTCAAGCACCTTTACCCGTTAGTCCAGATCAGCATTTACCGGAATTTCAGCCACAAGATTCTGCAGAAAGTCCAGGAAGGCGCCGTCGACCTCGGCATTGTCACGCTGCCTTTGACCGCCCACAACCTGGAAGTGATTTCGGTGTTCCGCGACGAAGTCCAGGTGGTGGTCCCCAAGACTCACCCGCTGGCCAAGAACAAGAGCGTGACCGTGGAGGAATTTGCTCACCATCCGCTCATCCTGCCCAAGACGGGCCACACGCGCGTGGTCATTGACCGCTTGCTGCGCGCCTATCGCTATGATCTGCAGATTTCCATGGAACTGGCCAGCGTCGAAACCATCAAGAAATTTGTAGGGGCCGGCCTGGGAATTTCCCTGATCAGCCGGACCTATGTCCAGTCGGAAGTCACCGCGGGCGTGCTGAAGTTGATCCCCCTCGAGGGCCAGAAACTCTACCGCGAGTTGGGTCTGGTCTATCGCCGCGACCGCTATCAGTCGCTTCCCACCAAGGTTTTTATTGAAGTTGTTCGCGAGTCAACCCAGACCGCTAACTCCGGTGCTTCCTCTACGAAGACGAATACCATGACGATTCGCTAGCGAACCGGAGCGCATGCTCTCCGGTATGCTAAGCCCAGCAGGGCGAACGTCCGCCCCCAGGGGTTAAAACGATGGTGAAAGAAAACCCGATTCCGAGCAAGAGCAAGAGACCGCTCATCGTGATGAAATTCGGCGGGACCTCCGTGGGCAGCGCGGAGCGGATGAAGAACGTGGCGGAGATTGTGGCTGACCATGCGCAACGCGCCGAAGTGGCCGTGGTGGTTTCCGCCATGGGGGGTGTTACGGACATGCTCATCCGCGCCGCCACCCAAGCCAGCCAGGGTGACCGCGAACAATGGAAGAATGTGCGGCGGGAACTCGCTCACCGGCACCGCGAGGTCGCTGATCAGCTCCTGAAGGCCGCCGAGCAGGCCATCGTTCTGCCCCGGCTGGCCGATGCCGTGACGGATTTCGAAAATCTGTGCTCGGGGTTCTCGCTGGTGCGCGAGGTGACGCCGCGGGCCATGGACACGCTCTCCAGCCTCGGCGAAGTGATGTCCGCGCAACTGGTGGCGGCCATCCTCCGGTCGCGCGGCACTCCCGCGGAAGCTGTGGACGCCACCGAGTTGATCGTGACCGACGACAACTTCGGTAGTGCCACGCCGCTCTTCGAGGAAACCCATGCCCAGACCCGCCAACGGCTGGCGGGCTTGCGACGGCGCGGCGTGGTGCCGGTGATCACCGGGTTCCGGGGCGCCACGCGGCAGGGCGTGTGCACGACCCTCGGCCGCGGCGGATCTGATTACAGTGGGACGATCGTGGGTGGGGCGCTGGACGCCGACGAAGTGTGGATCTGGACAGACGT
>PMYF01000948.1:6001-13397 GCA_003171295.1 Acidobacteriota bacterium
ACCCGTCATGAAAAAGAAAATTCCGGTCTGGATCAAGAACAGCTTCAATCCCACGTGTCCGGGAACCTGCATTGTTCCCTCCGCCAACAGCAGCCAACGAGGCGTAAAGGCCATCACCTCCGTCAGCAAAGCTGCTATCATCACTCTCAGCGGCAAGGACGCGTTCAGCTTTCCCTGCTTGGCGGCCAAGACTTTCAGTGCGCTCAGCCTGGAGGATATCCCCACCCTGATGGTCACGCAGTCGTCGGCGGATAACGTGCTGTGCTTCGCCGTCCACGAGGCTGACGTGCGCCGCGTGAAAGCTCAGCTCGAGAAGAGCTTTGAACTGGAAATGCTGCACGATTACATGGTGGCGATCGAGGTCATGTCNNTTGGGACGGCATGGCATCAGCATCATTGCCATTGCCCAGGGCTCTTCCGAACTGAGTATTTCATTTGCAGTTAAGTCTGCAGATGTAAAAGAAGCCGTAAAGGTAATTCATGAGGAGTTTAAGCTCTGACCGATCCGCGGTAGCGCCGCTCGATAAGCGGCGTTGACCCTAGACCGGCGCTACCGAAGCGGGGGCGTCTGACGGTCCGCCGGCCTCCGGGGAATTCCATGTCTTCTGCCTATCTCCAGTGTATTGAAGAGGCTTGCCAGCGCCGGCAAGACCCCCGAAAGGACGCGCACGCCTGCGCGTTCTGCGGCGGCCTGCTTGACGTGAAATACGAATTTGACCCCTTCGACCCCGAGCAACTCCGCCACGCCTGGCACCAGCGCCGCTTAAGCGGTGAACCGATTGACCGCAGCGGTGTGTGGCGCTTCCGCGAACTGATCCCGTTTGTGGAGCCCGGGGCGCGCCTCATTTCGCTCTCGGAAGGCTCGACGCCGATCGTGGGAACCCGGCGCGCCGGCTGGTGGGCCGGCCCGGTGCATTTGACCATCAAACACCAGGGTAACAATCCTACCGGTTCCTTCAAAGATCTGGGCATGACGGCCTGCATCACGCGCGCCGAGCAGCGCGGGATTCGCATGGTGGCTTGTGCTTCCACCGGCAACACCTCGTCGTCGATGGCCGCTTACGCGGCGCGCGCCGGCATGAAGGCGCTGCTGTTTGTCCCCTAT
Organism: Acidobacteriota bacterium; assembly: GCA_003171295.1. Taxonomy (GTDB): domain Bacteria; phylum Acidobacteriota; class Terriglobia; order UBA7540; family UBA7540; genus Bog-366. The sequence continues at coordinate 7,107 of PMYF01000948.1, forward strand.
CGGCAGATCTCCGCCGCCAAGCTCGCCCAGGCGCTTGATTTCGGCGCCATGGTGGTTGAAGTCGGAGACAATTTCGACGAAGCCTTCCGTCTGCTGCGCGAAATTGCTCCGGAGCTGGGGTTGTATCTCGTGAATTCCATCAACCCGTTCCGGATTGAAGGTCAGAAGACTATCGTGGCTGAGATGCTTGAGCAGCGCGCCTGGCGGCCGCCCGATTACATTGTCGTTCCGGGCGGAAACTTGGGAAATTCCTCCGCCATCGGCAAAGGACTGCGGGAGCTGAAGGACATGGGCTTCATCGAAAAGGTGCCGCACGTCGTCGTGATTCAGGCGGAAGGCGCAAGCCCCTTCTACGAGACTCTGCGGACCGGTTCGCCGGAGCTGCTCACGGTTGATAATCCCCACACCGAGGCAACGGCGATTCGCATCGGTCATCCGGCCAATTGGAAGAAGGCGCGGCGGGTGCTGGAGTGGACGGGAGGTTTATGCGAGTCCGTCACGGATGCGGAAATCTTCGCAGCCAAGGCGGTTTTGGCCGAGGATGGCGTGGGTTGCGAGCCGGCTTCGGCCGCCACCATAGCGGGCGTGCGCAAGCTGGTGCGGGCGGGGAAGATCGAAAGACACGCGGACATCGTCTGCGTTCTGACCGGCAACCAGCTTAAAGACACCGAGTACATCATGCGCCATCGCTCGGCGGACCAGGAAGGCCGGCAGCGGCTGCGGGTTGAGCCCAACCTCGAGGCGCTNNCGCCAGGAAGTGCGATTCCTGACCACGCGGCTGGGCGCGATCGTCAGCGAACAGTCCGGGCCCCGCGTGTTCGCGGCGATCGAAGTCTTGCGCAAAGTCGCGAAGCAACTCCGCCAGAGCCCTCATCCTGAACTGTTGAAGACCAAGGAGCGCGCGGTGCGGCGGCTCACGGTGGAAGATGCCGCGCAGGTCGCGCACGCCTTCAGTCTGTTCTTCCACCTCGTCAATCTCTGCGAGGAACGCGAACGCATCCGCCGCTTGCGCGCGCACCAACGACAGGAACTGGGCGCCCCTATGTCGCTCCGCCACACCTTCCAGGAGCTGCGGCGACAAGGCGTATCCGCCTCTGCCGTGCAGAAGCTGCTCAACTCCATGCACATCGAACCGGTCCTGACGGCGCACCCCACCGAAGCCAAACGCCGGAGTGTGCTGAACCATATCCTGCGCGTAGGGAGAACTCTCGATGCCGCCGCCGGAGAGTTGAACCCAGACACCCAACACGATATTGACTCGTGGATTGAAGCGCTGTGGCTCACGGAAGAGGTTCGCGAGGGCATCGTCACACCCCAGATGGAAAGTGAGAACGCCCGCTTCTTCCTGGAACGAACCATTTACGATTTGGCAGGCGTCTTCTGGGACAAGTTTTGGGCAGAAATGGCGCGCGGCTATCCCGGCCTCGCGAAGCCCGCTCCCTTCTTGAGCTTTGGCTCCTGGGTGGGTACCGATCGGGATGGCAATCCTTTCGTTACGCCCGCGACGAGTCTGGATGCCGCTGAGCAGGTACGGCAAAGCATCCTCCGCTACTACCGTGAGGCGTGCCGTCGCTTACTGGGCGTGGCCTCTTTCTCCTGCCGCAAGCTCCGGTTCGAACCCAGTCTGCGCCGTGAAATCCGCCGGGACATGCGCCGTTTCCCCGCCACGCGGACCTTTCAAACGCTCGACGACCCGAGCGAACTCTATCGGCGAAAGCTGCGCATCATGATCTGGAGACTGGAGCGCACCGCCGAGCGGACTCGCGGCTCCTATGCCGCGCCGCAGGAGTTCACGCGAGACCTCCGGGTATTGGAGCGGTTGCTCGCAGCGCATCCCAGCCCGCGGATTGCGCGGTTGGGCCCGGGCCGGCTGGGCGTGGCCTCCCAGGTTTTCGGATTTCATGGCGCCAGCCTCGATTTCCGTACCCACTCCGACGCTACTCGCGCCGCGGTGGATGAGCTCCTCGGTAAGGTCCATTTGCACGCCCAGCCTCGCGAAGCACGCCTGCGCTCAATCCAGCAACTGCTCTTTCGTCCCGCCGTGCGTTCCCCTTTCTCAGCAGGCACGCAGCGGGTGCTGGACGAATTTCGCGCCCTGTGCGAGATCCAGACCCGCAACGGAGAAGCTGCCGCGCACCGCTATGTTCTGAGCATGACGTCCAGTGCGGCGGATGTCTGGGACGTGCTNNCTCGACGATCTGGAGGCCGGCCCGCGGATTATGGAGGAGCTGTTTTCGAGTCCTCTCTACCGTCGCCTTCTGCGCGCGCGCCAGAACTTTCAGGAAGTGATGCTGGGCTATTCGGATTCCGTCAAAGACGGCGGCTACGTGGCTGCCAATTGGGCGCTTTTTCACGCCCAGAAGCGGCTGGCCCAGGTGGCGCAGGAATACGGCATCCGCCTCTCGCTTTTTCACGGTAAGGGGGGAACCATCGACCGCGGCGGCGGCCAATCGCATCGCAGCATCCAGGCGCAACCCTTCGCGGCTCCGGGTGGAAGGCTGCGCATCACCGAGCAGGGCGAGGTGGTCTCGCTCAAATACTCGAATCCGGCCATCGCCGAGAGGAACATCGAGCAGTTGGTGACCTCGGTGCTCGACGCCCACTTGCTCCACTTCCGCCGGATCGAAGCTCGAAAGATCCCCGCCTGGGAGGGATATGCCACGGAGCTCGCCGCCAGCAGTCGCGACTTCTACCGGCAACTCGTTTACGAAACGCCCGGTTTTGCTGCCTACTTCCGGCAGGCCACGCCGATCGATCTGATTGAGCACATCCGCCTGGGCTCCCGCCCCAGCCGCCGCTTGGGCGCGCGAGACCTGCGTGACCTGCGGGCCATTCCGTGGGTTTTCGCCTGGACCCAGTCCCGACACCTGCTTCCCGCCTGGTTCGGACTGGGCCACGCGCTGGAAAAGTTCCAGCTCGACCACGCTCCCCACGGCCGGGACTTGCTGCGCAGCATGTACCGGGGCTGGCCTTTCTTCACCAATCTGATCAACAACGCGGAACTTTCCCTGGCCAAGACAGATCTCTACATCGCCAGTCTCTATGCCGCGCTCGTGCGGCCGCGCCGCCTCGGCCGAACGATCTTCCGGCGCGTGGAAGAGGAGTACCAGCGCAGCGTTCGCGGTGTCCTGGAGGTCTCGGGTTCCTCCAAGCTGCTCGCCAGCCAGCCCGTCCTGGCCGAGTCCATTCGTCTCCGCAATCCCTACGTCGATCCCCTCAACTTCCTGCAAACCCGATTCCTTGAACGCTGGCGCCACGGGCAGCGTCAGAATCAATCACGGCCCCGAGAAGCCGCGCTTTTTCATCTTCTGCAAATTACCGTGGGAGGCATTGCCTTCGGTATGAAGAGTACGGGGTAGGCCTCTGGGGGGCTGGCAGTGTCTCACTCACCTTCAGGCCGGCTTGGCTCTTTCTTTATCTCTCCACTGGCGATAGGCTGAGGGGATCATGGTACGCAACCGGCCTGAGAAAATCCGGTTAGANNAATCAGAAAGAAGAGAAGTGCGGAGCCCTCGTCAATCCCCAAGTACCCCTGCGCTTGCTCGGCGCGGCCCTCAAGTACGTGGGCCGCGGCGGCCTGAAGCTCGAAGGCGCCCTTAATCATTTCCGGATCGATCCCGACGGCAGAGTGTGCCTCGACATCGGAGCTTCCACCGGAGGCTTCACGGATTGCCTGCTGCAGCGCGGCGCGGCCCAGGTGTTCGGGGTGGATGCCGGAACGAACCAGCTCGACTGGAAATTGCGGCGCGACCCCCGGGTGGTTGTCCTGGAGAAAACCAACGCCCGCTATTTGAGCCCTGACCGGATCGGAACGCCTGCGGAACTCGTGACCATGGATGTGTCGTTCATCTCCGCAACTTTGATTCTGCCTGCGCTCCCGCCGCTGCTTGCGCCCCGTGCGGACTTGCTGGTTCTGGTCAAGCCCCAGTTCGAAGTCGGCAAAGGACAGGTAGGGAAAGGTGGAATCATCCGTGACCCGGCGCTGCACCAGGAGGCGGTGGCCAAAGTTTCACGCAAACTGCTTGAACTGGGGTTCAGCCAGTTGGCGTCAGCGGAGAGCTGTCTCGTGGGCGCAGAGGGCAACCGCGAGTTTTTCTTGCATGCGGTTTGGCAGAAAGGCCGCTAGAATAGTCCCTTGTAGATGCAGGGTCGTCGCGGCAGAAGGTGCGCCGATCTTGAGGGCGGGCGACGCCGAGCTTTGAGACAGCCGCATGTCAATCCCTGGTGCGCACCGCGCCACAACCGGGCGCCCGTAAAGGTTAGGAATCGCCATGCCCATCAAACGGGTCGGAATCATCTCCAAGCCCAAGAAGACGGAAATCCGCGAGATTGTGCCCTCCTTGCTCCAGTGGCTCCGTGACCGCAGCATCGAAGTGTTTATTGATAAGGAAACGGGGTCAATTATGCAGACCTCCGAACACTGCCTGACCCGCAACGAGATGCCGGGCCAGGTGGACCTGCTGATTGTGTTGGGAGGAGACGGCACCCTGCTGGCCACGGCGCGCGCCCTGAATCGCAAGCCGGTCCCCATCCTGGCCGTGAATTTGGGCGGCCTCGGATTCCTTACCGGGGTCACCCGCGAGGAGCTCTACCCCACGCTGGAAATGGTGTTGGCCGGCACCCACGGCAGCGACCCCCGCGTGCAGATTGAAGGCGAGCTGATTCGCGCCGACGAAGTCATCACCTCGTTCCTGGCCTTGAACGACGTGGTGCTGAACAAAGGCGCCATCGCGCGAATTTTCGACTTTGAATTGCGGGTGGACGACCAGTTTGTATCCACTTACAAATCGGATGGCTTAATTGTGAGCACGCCCACGGGGTCCACGGCCTACTCGCTGGCGGCGGGTGGCCCGATCGTCACCCCGGCCGTGCAAGCCTTCATCGTCACCCCCATTTGCGCCCACACCCTGACCCACCGCCCCCTGGTGCTCCCCGATACGGTGAAGATCGAGGTCACAGTGAAAAGTCAGCGCGAAGCTGCTTACCTGACCGTGGACGGCCAGGTCGGCATCACCACGCGAAGCGAAGACCTGGTCCGGCTGAGAAAAGCCTGTTCGTGTGTCGAATTGGTTCAGCCACCCTCCACACAGTATTTTGAAATCCTTCAAGAAAAGTTGAAGTGGGGAGAGCGGTAAGTGGCGCCGGACCCGCACCAACAGGTGGGTGATTCTTGCTGAGTCAGACGCCTACGCTCGAAGCCTCAGTGCCTGCCGCTACTTCGAGCCCAGTGCGGGGTATGTCTGCCTTAAGAAGACGTTGACGGGTTGGTGTCTGCAGGATGAAACTAAATGTTGGCAGCGGTCTAGCATGATGACCAGCGTGACTAACACTCGGTGCCCCAGGCGGTTGGGTGCCGGTTTCTCTTGTGTACTCGTATTGTTTCTTGCTTCCCCCACGGCGGCGCAAGAACCTCCGAGTTCGGGGCGCGGTGTTCCCTCGATCCCGCAGGGTTCCTCCTCCGGGCAAGATCGCGACCATGCGGTTACCTGGAAGACGCTCGCCCCTAAGATCCTCCAGGATCAAAAACGGATCTACACTTTCCCGCTCCAGTTGGCGCGTGGAAGAGACTGGATTCCCACGCTGGGTGTGCTCGGTGTGACTGCTGGGCTCGTGGCTCTCGATCCGCATGACACACCTTACTTCCGGCGTATGAGTTCATTTCAGAATTTCAATACGGCCTTCAGTGGTACGAACATGTCCGTGGGCACCATGGTCCCACCGCTGGCGTTGTACGTCTTCGGACTTGCCCGCCACGATTCCTATGCACAGTCAACTGCCCTCCTGGCTGGTGAGTCCGTCGTGGATTGCGAGATCCTTACGACGTTGATGAAGGGTGCTTCTCGCCGGCTTCGGCCGAGTGATTTCGGTCCCAGCGGCGATTTTTCGGAGTCTTGGTTTCAGGGTGGCACTTGGAATTCCCTGCGAGGAGCTGGCAGTTTTCCCTCCGGCCACACCATTGCCGCTTTTTCCGTGGCCACAATCATCTCGCGACGCTACCCCAACCGCCGCTGGGTTCCGTTTCTCGCTTACGGCCTTGCGGGCCTGGTGGGTTTTTCGCGCGTGACAAACCAGGCGCACTTTCCCTCGGATGTCTTCGTGGGTGCAGCCCTCGGTTACGCCGTCAGCCGGTTTGTCGTGTTGCATCGCGAAGGCGTTTTCATCGATAATGCCCGCAAGCATTTTGGGCGATGAAGGCGGGCGCGCACGAACTCTCTTTTCAGCAGACGGTTACGCTTTCTCTCCTGCCATCAAGTCTTCCAGGTTTTCGCGGGGGCGAATCAATTCGGCTTC
>PMYF01000934.1:0-15984 GCA_003171295.1 Acidobacteriota bacterium
CCACTGGAACCCACAGGCTCAACGCGTACCCTGCTGCCAGACAGAGCAGTCCGGTACCCCCAATCACCAAGGTCTTGCTTTTTATCGACCGCTCACCGATGAGAAGATTACCGAACAACAGACCAAGTATGGCGATGGAAACAGGGGGCAGTGTGGGCAGCAGGGTACCAAAACCCTCCGGTTGCGCATGGCCTAGAACGGCCATATCAACCGCATATACAATATTATGATTGAACTCAAATGTGCCCGCCGGTATTCCTGGGGCATAGGCGAAGGCCTCCACGAGCCCCTGTGCCGCCAAAATCAGTGCCGCAGCCGTCGCCTGAAACCTGGGAGACTTTCTCACCAGCAGGAAACATACAAAGTATACGACCCCGATCTGCTGTAAGGCACCATCCACATCAATGATGTAGACTGACCCTCGGTTAATAGATTCTATTGCGGAACTAAGGAAAAAAAGGACCATTGCGCGTTTCAAAGCATGGAGGGTTATTTCACGATAGGTTTGAGTGTGCGAGCGCCTTGCTACCGACAGCGCCACCGACATTCCCACCATCAGCACGAAGCACGGCCAAATACAATCGTAAAATCGAAGCCCCCGCCAAGGAGTATGGTGCAATTGGTCGGCTACGGCATTCATGACGGGGTTGCTGCTCAAGTGCTGCAATCTCTGCATCAGGAGGTCACCACCGATAATGCAGAGCATGATAAAGCCTCGGAACGCATCGAGAGATGTCAACCTTTCAGTGGGTCCTCTCGGGACCGTGACTTCTCTCGCGCTGGCTTTCGCTGCTATCGGGGCGTTGGTTCTTGCAGTATCTAAGGATGGGCGGTCTGTTGACATGGGGAAATCCCCCTCCTTGGATCATTTGCCTTTTGCGAGTTCGCGGTGCAGCTCGAACAGGTCTTCCCCCGACACGATTTGCGTGCGCCCGTAGTGCCATCATGGAAAGGTGAAGAACCACCTCCCCGGCTACGGCTACCATACAAACTTCAATGAGAACTGTGCCGCTCGCAGGTCTTCCGCAATGTTGGTGATACGACCGGATGAACATCCCGCTTAGTGCACGTCGGCGGCCTGTTCAATCGGCAATCGTGGAATTCACCAGTATTGGGAAGGCGCATGTTGACGGGGTTCAGAGCACTAAACACTTCCCTCCTCGACTGAACCTGTCCAGTTTCGCTCATTTGAGAATTCTCGAGTAACACCTCATCCAGGTCGCCGAAACCCGGAGAGCGAGCGCCCGGAATCCTACCATTTGCATCACCAGACTGGCAAGCTTTTGGGCCATAATCATATCCGATTCAGGTACAGTCTTTGGGAACAGGTCATTGGTCTACAAAAAGAGAGAGCGTGTACGTCTTCCCGTGCGAGCAAGGGAATCTTCTGCGATGAGGAGTCTGCGTCCTCCTGCGGATCGAGTACACGACAGAGCAGCTTCCAGGTGTTCTCGATGGTCCGCGCGAGGGTTTCTGGGGAGGGGTGGCGAGTCAGATGTGGCAGACGGCGAAGCACCTTATCGGCCGCACATCAGCTGGACTGTCTTAGGGGTCCGTGCAAGTATGCAGCCTGTCACGAAAAATTCGTTTTCAGATGAAACTGAGAAAAATATGAGACGGAGGACGTTTTTGCGCCAGGTCGGCGCGTCGATTGCATCTGTGCCACTTGCTTCTGATGAGAGGTTGAGTGGCTTCGATCAGACCTCCTCGCGGAACATGGGTCCCATCCAAGTGAAATCTGAAAGACAACTTTTTGTCGATGATTTCCTCATCGCTGAGGGACGCGGCATACACCTTGTCGTTAACCGCCCCCAGCCGACAGGGGAACGCTGCGTTATTGCGGATAAGCCGTGGGAAGGTTTCGGCATTTCGGGTTACGACTCTGTCATGAACGATGGACGTGTATTGCGGCTATGGTATGACGCCGTTGCGAACGATGGGAGCCGCTGGTGCTGCTACGCAATTTCGGAAGACGGGGTAAATTGGGAGAAGCCGAACCTTGGTATCGTCCCTTTCAACCGCTGCAAAGACACAAACATTGTCTTCCCACCTGAACCTATGACCCACGAGCCTAATTGTGTATTCAAAGATACCAACCCCGCCTGTCCCGCCGCCGAGCGATATAAGATGGTGGCGAGCCTACATCCTCCTGGAAAGAAGGCAGGGACATACGTGGCCGCTTCACCCGATGGTCTTCATTGGAAGCTGATGGGGGATTCACCCGCGTTTCGTCCGAGCGACACCAACAATATCTGCTTCTTTGATAACCGAATAGACCGTTACGTTGGCTACGTGCGTATGTGGGATCCCATGCGGAAGGTCGGTCGATGCGAGTTTGATGAAATAACCAATTGGGGGAAAGAGAGCGTCGTTTTTTCCTATGACGACGAAGACGAGCGCGGACTGGACAGCCAGCTCTTTTCGGGAATGGACTTCTACAATTCGGCCGCCTTGAAGTATCCGCGTGCCGAGGGTGTTTACCTGTTCTTCCCCTCGGCATACTACCACTACCAAGAGGCTTTGGCACGACGCATGGGGTCACCCGATCCCAAGAACGATGGCGTCCTTGACATTCAATTTGCGACGAGCAGGGATGGCAAAACGTGGAACCGCTTGGACCGGAGGCCATTTATCCGAATAGGGCTGGCGGGGGGCTTCGCAAGCGGTTGTGCGTATATGACATCCGGATGTATCTTCCGTCCAGAGGAGATCTGGCTTTACTATGGCGTATGGGATCATACCCACGGGAACTACAACCTTGCTCGGGATAAATTTATCGGCACGTTAACGCGAGCGCGGATCCATATAGACGGATTCGTTTCGGTGGACGCTGAGTGCACGGGCGGTGAGTTTACCACCCCGCTTTTGCTATTTTCTGGCCATCAACTAACCCTTAATGTGGATACCAGCGCAGGTGGACACGCTCGCGTGGAGCTTCAGAACGAGTCAGCCTTACCAATCGCAGGGTTTTCAGCCGAAGACTGTGATTCCATTAACGGGAAGTTTATGCAAAAGCTTGTTTCGTGGCGTGGAAAGAATGATCTGGGTGCGCTGGCTAACAAGCCAGTTCGTCTCCGTTTTGTGATGCGTGATACGAAACTTTACGCGTTCAAGTTCGAATGAGGATGACTTGCTCGGGACAAAGGTTTCTCTTCATCCGGCATCGGAACCTCCGCCATGGACAGTCCCCAAATACCCTGACTCGTCGCCACATCTAGTGCCGAAGGGAACGCCTCCAGGGGGTCCGCCGGTGAGTTGGAGAAACTCGGGCGCCAGGTAGCAAACGAGATTTTGGTGGGGCAAGACGCTTCGTAGTCAGCCGTGCAGGAAGGCTTGCAACAGCTAAGCATCCGGAAGGTCAAGATAGTTATAAAACCTGGGGCCGGTGGGGGCCGGAACGGCAAAACCTCAACTTCTTGCGGCGCGGCAGGGCGCGCTTGTTGGTTGCGGTGGAAGTCCACACTGGCGATGTGGGTAGTCGTCATACACTATGCGTCGGCACGAAGGACCGAAAGACAATGCCGTGCGAAGAGCCGAAGCATTGGGAACTGCTACCAAAGCCGATCGGGTGCCCAGCGGGGCCGCGGGCTCGCGGGTTTTTCTCATCCACGAATTCATTGGTTCGATGGTTGAGAACCGGCGGCCCTCCGCGCGTGCGTATGAATCGATTGCTTGCACCCTACCGGGGATCGCAATATACCAGCCGGCTTTGCGTGTGGAGGAGTCGATGAGTACCCCGGACCGTGGGAAGGCTCCCGTATAGGTTCGGCATCTTGGTTAAGACCAAGGCAAACGGTTGCGGTCGAATACTGAGGCGAGCTGCAGCAAAGGATCCGAATTGGCATTAGGTCAATCGAGCGACCCAGGAGGTCGGTGAAGCAGGCCGATGGTGTTGCAATGTTCACTAATTCATAAGGAGGAATGGTCATGCTACATAACAATCCCAACCTTCTTGGCCGCCGGGAGTTCCTGAAGGGGGTGGGGACAGCGGCTGCGGTGGCAGCCGTCCCCGCCTTCACGGCGGCGGGGGGAGTCTTTCCCCGCACGCTCAGCGAGAAAGTCGTCAGGGTAGGAGTCGTTGGTGGGAACTTCGGTTCCCAGTTCCAGTGGCATCTAGACCCCAATTGCAAGGTCAGCGCCGTGTGCGACCTGCGTGACGACCGGTTGGAGCATTTGGTGAAGGTCTATGGGCCGGCCAAGCAGTACAAGAGTTTCCTGGAATTCCTGAAGCATCCGGAACTGGACGCGGTTGCGGTTTTCACGCCGGCGCCGTTGCACGTGTGGATGGCAACGAAAGCGATGAAAGCGGGGAAACATGTTATCAGCGCCGTCCCGGCGGGGATGTCGGCCGAGGAACTCGAGTTGCTGCTGGAAACCGTCAAGATGACGGGGATGAAGTACATGATGGCGGAGACCAGCTACTATCGACCCCAGGTGATCACCTGCCGTGAGTGGGCACAGCAAGGGAAGTTCGGCACAATCTTCTATACTGAGGCGGAGTATCATCATGAGGGGTTAATCCCGCTCATGTTCGATGAACGTGGTTTCCCAACGTGGCGTTACGGATTCGCACCCATGCATTACCCGACGCATTGCGCGGGCATCGTGGTTCCAATCTCGGGGGAGCGGCTGGCGGAGGTCGAGGCCATTGGTTGGGGAGACGGGCACCAGATCCTTGCAACAAACGAATACGGGAATCCCTTTTGGAACACAACCGGCTTCTTCAAAACCTCCGGAGGGCACTGTTCTCGGATTTCAGTCTTCTGGCATGTCGCTGGAGGTGGGGCCGAACGGGGAAGCATCTACGGAACCGTCATGTCTTACATCATGGACCGGCCTGAAGGTATGCCGGACACGGTGATCCAGATCAGCAAAGATGGCAAGACCGTGATCGACGCCAACGGGTATCCCGAAGGGAAAGTAAAGATCGAGGGGTACAAAGAGCCGACCCATTGGGAAGTGCTGCCACCGTCCATGCGGGTGCCAACCGGCCACGGTGGTTCGCACACATTTCTGACCCACGAGTTCATTAGTGCGATCCTTGAAGACCGGTGGCCCACGGTGAATGTGTACGAGGCAATAGCATTCACGTTGCCGGGCATCATTGCGCATCGATCAGCACTGCGGGGCGGCGAAGTGATGAAGATCCAGGATTATGGCAAGGCTCCGGCTTGAGAAATGATTGGGTGATTAGGGTACATTCGCACGTTGGCCCGAATGCTGAGAGTCGGTCACCCGCGGGAGTCTATCCCCTCGATGTGAGGTTCTCCGATGACAAACAGGGAACGACTATTAAGGGCGCTCAACCAGCAACCTATTGATCGGGTACTGGTTTCTCCTTTCATTCACGTTAATTATGTTCAAGAGTTTTTTCGCGATCGCGACTTGGACCCAATTGAACCAACCATTGAGGTGTATCGCCACTTTGGCTTTGATCTGATGCATCGCAATTGTTCGGTGGATTACGATCATCTAACTGCTGTGCAAACTCCCGAGTGGAGAGCGAGCATCGGCAAGAGCCGTGAAGGGCGAGACGAGACAATTACCACGGTTGTGACAACGCCGGAGGGGGAGATCCGGCGCGTTCAGACCACCTGTTGGACCTGTGAGTACGATGCCGAGTCTGCGCTGATAGAATTCCCGATCAAGTCCGAGCGGGATCTCGATTTATGCAAGAAATACATGCCGCCTGTCGGCCAGTTGGATACTTCCCCCATCCGCCGCGCCAAAGGACTGGTCGGCGATGAAGGGGTCATCGCGCCCTGGATCCAAGGAGTCTTCAACGAAGTAAGCTTCTGTTACCGAAAGCTGGATGATTTGATCTTGGACGCAGTTCTGCGGCCCGACTTTTACCATGACTTAATGACATTCTGCCTGCAACGAGTCTTGACTTTGATTGAGCAATACGCTTCAGTCGGTGTGGAAGTGTTGAGCATGGCGGGGAATATTGCCAATGGGAAAATGGTTGGGCCAGACTTTTTCGATCGCTACGTCGCTCCTTACGAGCGGCGACTCATCAACTGCATTCAGCAACAAGGGACGATCGTGCTGTACCACAACTGCGGCTACGCACGCCGCCTGCTCCCCATTTACTCCAGTTTAGGAATGAAGGCATACGAGTCGCTCACTCCTCCTCCCTATGGCGATACGCCTCTGGCAGAGGCCCTCACCCGTTTCCACCCGACAGAGACCACCTTGCTGGGAAACATTGACCAGATCGATTTGCTACGCAAGGGGACATATGAAGACATTGAGGCGGCAGTGAAGGAAACGCTCGATACCGTCAAACCATGGGGTGGGAGCTTTATTCTAGCAACCACCGACTACTTCAATGAGAATACTCCGCACGACAATATCCACGCATTGGCCGAGGCTGCGTACAAATTCGGGAGCTCGATTTAAGGTGCCCGGTCTGTGACGCCGGTCTGCGGCTTTATCCGTTATTGCACGCAGGGGGACCTATACTGTGTTGTGTGGCAGGACGTGAGGATGAGAAGGCGCGACCCAAATTCCCTTTCGTCGCTGTGCTCGGGTTGTCGCGGCGAGTGCCTCGCTTTGAAACCAGATCCGGCAGTCCCTGTAGTAGGAACTTTACAGGCTTGATAACGACCCTTGATGTTCAGCGTTGAAAGGCAGGTTTCATCTATGAGGAAAAGTAAGGTCCTGGCAAAGCTTCGCAGCAGTAAGGCAGCGAGAATATGTTCGATGGGCCATTATTTGCCGTTCTTTGTGCGCTACGCAGCCCATTACGGTTATGACGGAATCTGGCTGGATTTGGAGCATCGCGCCATGAACGACAGGGAGGTGCAATCGCTCCTTGCCTTTTGCCACACATTCGATATTGACTGCATGCTCCGACCTCCGTCGATAGAGCGCAACCGGCTCTATCGATATCTCGAAGATGGGGCTACCGGCTTCTTGATTCCTTTCGTCTCCGACAGAGAGACGGCTCAAAAGGTTGTTGAGGCAGCTAAGTTCCCTCCTCTCGGCAACCGGGGACTGGATGGGGCCGGGCTCGACGGAGACTTCGGCTTACAGGCTTGGGGTGAGAGCAGCCGCTACATAGGTGATGCCAACGATGAGACATTCATCGTTGCCCAGATAGAAACTCCTGCGGCAGTTTTGAAGGCAGATGAAGTTGCGGCGGTGCCGGGAATCGATGCCTTGTTTGTCGGTCCCGGAGACCTAGGACTTCGGTTGGGCGTGAGTCCCAGGCCGGACGTCAAGAACCTGGACAGTGCCATTGAACAAGTCTCCGCGGCCGCCCATCGACATGGCAAGGCTTGGGGGGCAGCTACCGGCTCTCTTGAAACCCTTCTCCGCTATCGGCGAATGGGGGCCCAAATAATCCCATGGGGCGGCGATTTCGGCCTCCGCCAGGTGCTGGCGAATTGTAGCGCTGAACTGGATTCAGGGCTCCTCGATTAGCACCGGTACGGCCTCCCCGGCAGAGCCGGGGGGTCTCCCAACGAACTAGACCGACCGCATCGATGCCCGCAAGCTGGGCGGCCTGTTGCGGACTGGCCTGCTGAAGGCGGTTTACCATACAAACTCCTGCAGAGCCAATTCTTGAACACCATGCTGCTTTACAGCAATGGCGAAGGCACGGCCCACCCCTTCACGCGAAGCGACGCTTTCTGAAGATCTCTCTTCAAAAACACCAAATAGCCACAGAACAACATAAGCGCGTCGAAGATTAGAATGCCGACGATCCCGGCAAAGACTCCCGCGAGGCCCAGGTTCGATTTCAACAGGCCGGCCACAAATATGCCCAATCCTCCCGACAAGCAGTTCACCATGTTTGTAATGCCAAAGGCGATGGCGAATTTGTCCTCACCAGCCAAATCGCAGAGCAAGGGCAGCATATTAAGGTCGCCAGCGGTTCGAAGTGCAGAATTCAGCACAAGCGCCACGACGATGACCAGAAGGTTCTTTGTATAGACGAACACGAGTAGCGTCGGTGCAGCGGCAAGGATCAGAACGCCTTGTAGAAGCATACGGTATTGCGCGCCTTTGCGCGCCACCCTATCCGAAACCATCCCGCCCAACACCTGGCTTGTTGCGGCGCTGCCGTTTATGAACGACGCACCAAAGAACCCCGCGCCGGCAAGAGACATCGCAAAGTTTTCCTTGAAATAGAGGGGAAGCCAGTTGAGAAAGATCCAGACGCCGATTGCAGTCAGGGCCCCGGCGGCTGCCAACACCAGAAACGAAGGGATCTTCAGCAACTGGATGAATGCCTCAGCAAGAGACAACCTTGGCCTGGGTTCGGGCCCCAGGACGTCTGCGTTTCCTGCCGGGGTCACGGGCTTCTTCATGGGCACAAGGAAATAGGCGGGTATTGCGATTAAAAGGCCGACGATACCGAGCGCCCACAGCGAAGGCCTCCAACCGTAACGATCGGCAAGAAAGCCCACAAAAGTGGCGCCTCCAATCAGCCCGACGCCCTGTCCGACGCCCATGACCCCCAGCGCTGTCCCGCGCGTCTTAGCGGGATGATACTCGGCGACCAAGGCCAGTGCCGCTGGGAGAAATAGCGATTCGACAAGGCCCAATAAAGCGCGCATCGCCAGCAGCTCCCATCTCGCGTTCACCAAGCCTGAGGCTGCGGTCACGAAGCTCCACCCAATGAGGGTCCACAAAACGATTCGGCCCCTATCGAACCGGTCGCCCAAATGCCCAGCGAAAGGCGATGCCAGAGCGTAGCTCCAAAGGAAAAACGATCCAATGGCGCCTAAGCCCACATCTGTGAATCCCAAGTCGGTCTTCAACAGCGGGTAAACAGCGGTGATGGACGTCCGAGCTGCATAGTTGATCATCCCTATGACGGAGAGGGCCCCCACCAGCACCCACTTCGAAGTTGCGTCGGACTGCTGCTGAGTGTCGCTATCTCGCCTGAGATTCGTTGGCATAAGGTTCCCGGAGTTCTTGAATTCCCATGACCACCGCTTTGAGGGAAATCCTGACTCAGCAGCCGGACAGAGGATGAGCGCGCAACTGCTCCCATGCCCCTGCTGATTGCTCGGCAACTGCGTCCAACGCTGAAGCCAGAGAGTTGCGCCGTTGTAATTTCATTATTCTTGACATTTGTGGCTGCCTCCTGCAACGTCACCGTTTACACTGAGGAAGTCGAAAGTAACGGCACCGTCGGAGTATACGCTGGCAGTCCCCGGCAAAAAAAACGCTCGGTATTCGCCATGCGGCCTTCGATTCCTACAGGCGGGCTCTCCAGTGAAGGCGTGGGCAGCCCTTGAATTGGCCCGTATCGCGCGACCTGAAATAATCGGGGCCATACTGCAACAGCATCTCGGTCGGTGCTTCCCGGGTCGGCAACCAGGAATCTTGTGTCTCGTACAACTCTCCGTTTAAGCCCTCCGTGCCGCTTTGAGCGGCTCACAACCTAAAGCCCCCGCTTTGCCGGGGGATACTTGCTCTAGCCCTTCGGAATCAAAATCGGATGCTAAATAACGCGGAAAGTAGGGAACTGACCTAGGGTCGGTACAGTATCAATACCTTCCGGTGGTGTGGGCTCTTGACGTGAGACAACCAGTCAAGACACTACTTACCACTAAATGGTAAATCCTTCCCTTGTCCCGGGCAAGTGATTCGCCCTCGTGTGCCCTTATGGGCCTGGTGCGGGGGACGGAACGGTCATTGTCACGGAAGCTTGTTTTTCGCTCCCAATGCATCGTTCAAGCTTACACGGCCATCCGGACCGTGACTTCAAGTGCGTGGCGCACTGTTTTAGGTAGGCCGTTGCACATTCGAGTGACGCAACTGCGGTGCTCTGCCAACTTCCCAGAACGCCACTTTGAGATCACGTTCTCGCTCTCGCTCCACAAAGCGTCTCGCGGCACCATCCGGCCGGGAGATTCAGATGAGTCTCCACACCTGCGCCACAGCATCCCGCTCAAGAATCCTAGCCACGAGGCACCTAGGCCGCCTTCTTACCAGGCCCACTGCCAGACAGCCAGTGGTCACGCTCAGCATCTAAACAAGTTAGAACCGAGATATCTCATCCACGGTCTTCGAGTCTAGGCGAGAAAGGATTCTCACCAGCAAATCTACGGCCCGATCTAGATCGGCGCGGTCGATGACGCTGTTGTGAGTGTGCAGATAACGAGTAGCGACGGCAATATTGACCGCTGGCTTGCCGGCCCCGAACTTTTGTAGCTCGGTGGAATCCTCATAACCTCCTGAAAGGACCTCGGTTTGGAGCGGAATCTTGCTCTCCTCGGCCACGCGCTGAACGAAGTCCTTCAACTTGAGGTTAGCGATCATCGCGGCGTCCGCAAGATAGAGCACGGGGCCTCCACCGAGGCGCTCCTGCGCACCCTCGGGCTTACCACCTGGATGGTCCACGGCGACACCGGCCTCGATCGAGATCCCGAGGTCCGGCTTAACGGCCTGTACCGCCGTATGAGCCCCGATCACCCCCACCTCCTCCTGAACTGTGCCCACAAAATAGATCGTGTTCGGAGTCTTAATCCCCTCCTCCTTTACCCTTCGAAGGGCCTCCAGGAGGATCACACAACCCACACGGTCGTCCAAGGCCTTACCGGTATACCGCCCGTTTGCCAGCGCAGTAAATGAACTCGAAGGGACGATCGCGTCTCCCGGACGGATGCCTAACGCTTCAGCTTCCTGCTTGGTGCGAGCACCCACATCCAGGAAGATATCATCGTGGGGAAAGACACGCGTCATGTCCGCGGGCGCAGCGACATGGACGCTTATCAGTCCGCTTACCGCACTCACCGCCCCCTTGTTGGTTAGAATCTTCCAGCGCTGGTTGACAAGGGCCTGATCGAACCATCCACCCAGAGTTTGAAACTTCACGAATCCTTCCTGCGTTGTGTACCGGACAATTGCACCAAGCTCATCCATGTGTGCGGCTAGCATGATGCGTGGACCATCAGCGGGACCCCGTAAGACACCGATGACTGATCCGAGTCCGTCGGTCGAGACTTCAGCCCCGGCGGAGCGGAACTGACGGATCAGGATATCTCGCACCGGCCCTTCAAAGCCGGAGGGCGCCGGTGCGTTCGACAACTCTTCCAACAGCCGGGCTACCTGGTCCGTTTTCTCGGCCTGTGCAAGCAATGGGGGGCAGACTAGAAAGCTCAGGCAAAGCAATGAGGACTGAATCCTTGAAGACACGGTTCACCTCCAGAGGAAGGATTTTTGCCGGATTTGCTACGGAGTATACACTTGACTTCAGGTTTGGCTGATCAATTTGGAAGCACCGCGAATATTGCGCCCAGCTCGTCCAAGTCCAACTCCTAAAACCGTAGTGCTGTAACGGAAGTGCGCCGCCTGAAATGGGCTGCGGGAGTGGGAGACTCGGCCGCACGGCATGTTTTCGATACGGCGACTTGAAGGAAGCCGCCCGTGCTTGCGGCGGACGCTGGGATTATGGGCTTTGAACGGCGTTCTAAGGCCCCTCGGTTAAATTCGTGAGCAGTCGGAAGGAGTTTCCGCGGGCATGGAAGCACGGATGGGGAGTCGACCCCGGGTGGATGGGGTGCGCTGTTGGGCTGAGGAAGGATGGGTTGTCGGCAGATTGCGAAGCATACCAAAGCGTGCGCGGGGTGGGCAGGCACGGTGTTTTCGAGTGAGGGAGGAGTGCTTCATGAGACCCCCGCGGCGGAGAGCGGTGGAGAACGCAGGTACACCTCAGCCGCCAATCGCTCGAGGATCATCACGGGGCCGCCGCACTGGGGGCAGGACCACGGAGAAGTAGAAGACAGCCTGGTCGACCAGCCTTCTTCCTCCCGGGACTCCGGTTCTTGTGCGGGCATTGGGGCCGGCCTGGAGGTCAAGCGTGTCATAGCGCCTAAGGCCTTGGACAGGTTCAAGCCCCGCATCCGGGAGGTCACGCGACGGGCCAAAAGCGTCAGCATGAAGACTACGATAACGGAGTTGGCTCCATACATGCGGGGTTGGCGCAACGACTCGGCTTCTGTGAGACGCCTGGGGTGTTGCTATCCCTCACCGGCTGGGTGGGGGGGGCTTCGGGCTGCTTTGTGGCGGCAGTGGAAAGCGCGGCGCCGCCGCCGAGCGGCGCTGCTCGCACTGGGGGTCGGTCCGCGAGCAGCCGCCAATACCGCGGACAGCGGACATGGTCCCTGGTATTTCACCCGTCCAGAGTCCTCTCCGTGGGGTTCTCCAAGGTGCACCTCCGCTCGCTCGGCCTTCCATCGTTTATCGAAGAGCGCTAGCGTAACCGACCGAACCGCCGTGTATGGACTCGTATGCATCGTGCTGTGTGAGGGAAAGTGGGTGACCGCCTACCTATCCCGATTGATGTGGCGGGAGCTGGAAACGGCGGTCGGGGGCTTCTCGGACCTACCGCGCCAGTTTCCGACCCTACCAAGGGTGGCCGAGCCGCTATTCGACGTATTCTGCTGTCACCCTCAACAAGGTAGTACGGTTCCGAGATTCCGGGCGAGGGCGCGTTGATAAAGGAGCTGAGCGGTGGCCATGTCTTCCAGCGCGAGGCCTAAGTTGACAACCAGATAGCGATCGCTTGGCGCGCGGCGCTCGTGCTTGGCGGAGACCAGCGCGGAGAGTTCTTGGTAACTCGTGGGCATACCCGCAAAATGCCCATGCCGGCGGTAGTATTCAAATTGGTCCCCGTCATCGACCCACATTCCGTCCACGGCATGCGCGACAGCGGCCGTGACGGTCGCGTCAAAATCCAGGGAGGCAACCACACTGCCCGGTTTCAGCCACTCCGGCGGGATGACAGGTTGGGGATTCTTCACAATGGGTGCACAGGTTACCACGATGTCGGCGTCCGTGACCGCTTGGTGCGGCGACTTCGCTTGTTCCACTCGCAGGCCCCACCCGGCGACTTCGTGTTCGAAGGTTGCACGGGCCTCATCCGAAGGGTCAAACGCCGCGACCTCCCGGATGCGGGGACAGACCCTGCGCAACGCGTCGGTGTTGGCTCGCCCCTGGACGCCCGCGCCAAATATCGCCAAGCGCCGTGCCTGTTCCGAGGCCAGCCGCCCGACAGCCACGGCGGTGGCGGCAGCGGTTCGCTTTTCGGTGATCCAGGTGCAATCCATGACCGCCAACGGCACGCCCGTTTCGGGGCAGTTCAGAATAAGAAGGCCGGTGATGTAGGGAAGTCCAAAACGCCGGTTGTCAGGATAGCCGCTCACCCACTTGATGCCCGCGACTTTCAACCCCGGAAGATGCGCCGGCATGGCGTGAATGAAGGCATGAGGAGCAGGGTGGATGCCGGGTTTGGGTGGCATCTCCACGCGGCCCGCCGCTTTCTCGTGAAAGGCCGCTTCAACAGCCTCCCTCACTTCATCGACGGAGACCTGCAGACCTTCAATCTCCGCTCTAGAGAGATAGAGTAATTGACGACCTCGTTCAAGATTCAGCATGGTTCTCCCTTTATCACGGGCCACCACCCTTCCCGATACATCCAGCTCCCCAATCACGTCCTCGCCATCATATACGTAAATAGCGGTGGCGCTTTCTAATACTTTACGAACCCCGTATGGTCAAAATATTCGACCGGACGATTCAGCCTTTCCCGAGGATTGCGGGCAGGTGCTGGAAATCCTAGGCGAGGTCTACGGCTACGACACTTAGGCCCGCGAGCAAGGGATGTCCACCGAAGAACGGCGGCGCTTTCCTCAAGCGCACAGCGGTCCGGTGATGGTCGGGTTGCAGGCGTGGCTGAGGGCCCAATATTCGGAAAAGCGAGTCGAACCCATGTGGTTCGCCAAAACTCCGGCCGGATGGAGAATCAATAACATAGTTGCCGCCCTCCCGCCACCGTTCTGTTGTAACTCCTGGCGATAGTTCAATTCATTGTCTTGTGCCTCGGAACGCTGGTTCGCCTTTTGCGGTCGCGTCGGAGTCTCCTCCTCACGGCGATGGATTTCTTCGCGGCGCCCACGATCACTTTCGGTGTACTCTATGGCTTTTTCGTGATCAGCCATGATCGCCGGCGAATCCCGCACTTCAACGTCACGAAGCACCCCCCGAGCAGTTGGATCATCCAGCAGCTACGGGAAGCATTCCCATTCGAGTCGGAGTCCAGATTTCTAATCCGTGGGGAGATCCCCCGGCTCTCCCGGGGAGGCAGCAGAAGTTTGACAGGTCCGGCAGTGTGCTTCACCATTCTTGCGATTGTGATGTACCGTCCAGGCCGCTGTCGCACGAGGTTTTGGCTTTTGCTTCTGATCGGTTGCGATCAGGCCCCTTTGAGGGGCCAGCAACCGTAAAGCCCCCGGCTTTGCCGGGGAATATTTACGTGTGCCGAGCATGATCGACAGCTTGGGGGTGAAAGTCCCCTTCACAACCTGATGGAGGTGAAGTGATAGCGAAGCGCAAGGACGTCGCCACGAGGCGGGGTCTGAAAGAAGCGTGGAGCAGAGGCGTGAGCCGATGTACAAGAACCGGATCAGAGGCATACGGCAGCGGGCGAGCGGGCGTATGATCGCAAAGCCCATATCCATCAAGGCTGCTGGTTGCAAATCCGGCGGCTGTGCGCCGAAGGCGGTCGAACTTACCTCGGGAGATCTGCCGTTTGTCCCGGAGTCGGGACTGAGGGTGGAGCGATCCATCTTGACCGAATGGCAGAAGTCAGCAGCGGGCAAAGTAGGCAGGCAACTGCCGAAGGCCCCAACGGTCCTCCGTAAGGAGGGTAAAGGGAGCGGCGAGTAGGCAGCGCGACTCATGGACGACAGGCGGCAGAAAACCCAACTCGTGTTGGCCTGGGGGGAAGAGGATAGGGGTGAAGCCCCGAAGATCATCCCGGCACGGACCGAATCGTCTGCGGCGAAGCGCGGGACCGAAAACCCGGCCATTACCGAATCGTTGATGGAAGAAGGCTGCGAGCGGGAAAACTGCAAGCGGGCATTGAAACGAGTCAAGGCCAATAAGGGAAGTCCGGGAGTGGACGGCATGACGGTCCAGGAACTTCCGGGATTCCTGCAACAGCACTGGCCAGCGATTCGGGAACAGTTGCTGAGCGGGATCTATAAGGCGCAACCGGTGAGGCGGAAGGAAATCACCAAGCCGGACGGCGGGATGAGGAAGTTGGGCATTCCGACGGTGGCGGATCGACTGATCCAACAGGCGGTGATTCAGGTTCTGCAAAAGCGCTGGGACCGGACGTTCTCCGAACACAGCTACGGGTTTCGACCCGGGCGCTCGGCGCATCAGGCGGTGAAGGCGTCGCAGCAGCATATCGCCGCGGGCTACCGGTGGGTGGTGGACTTGGACCTCGAGGAATTTTTTCGACCGAGTTTCCCACGACAAACTGATGGCGAAAATCGCGGACCGGGTCAGCGACCAGTGGTTGCTGAAACTGATCCAGGCGTTTCTGCGAGCCGGGGTGATGGAAGGCGGACTGGTGAGTCCGGTGGATGAGGGAACGCCGCATGGCGGACATTTATCGCCCTTGCTCAGTAACATCGTGCTGGACGAGTTCGACCGGGAGTTGGAGCGACATGGCCACCGCTTCGCGCGGTATGCGGACGACACGCCGGTACAGACATCAACCTAATGGGGTGCAAATCCCCTGATCCCAATCATCCGTTCGGGGATCTAGCAGGAGGTCGAGTTTGCGGTGCGAGCTGCAGGCTTAAGTGACCTTGAACGAAGATGTAAAACAGTGGGCCGTAATAACCATGAACTCGAATCAGCCTCGTCATACGTTGCTGTGTGAGCCGACCGTATCGTCCGCGCGGGAAGGCTGACAACAGGCGGGGATTAACGGACAACAAAACCGTCTGTGCACACCGGGGTGTTGGAGATGGCACGTTGTGAAAGGGTGATGATCCTAGGCCGGGAGGTCTCATCCGATGCCCGTTTGCCACGGGCGACGGCTCCGTATAAGGGCGACCGAAATCGGAGACGGTCGGGTGAGAATTCCGCGGGGCTCATAGTACCGCTGGAAGGTTGGGACAACAGAACCCAACCCGAGGGAAGGGGCCCTGCTTCAGTCACGAGGTTCAA
>PMYF01000934.1:15991-27874 GCA_003171295.1 Acidobacteriota bacterium
CGGTGAAGTTTTACAGTCTGTACGACAAGGTGTGGCGAACCGACGTGCTTAGGGAGGCCTGGAAACAAGTGAAAGCCAACCGAGGTGCGCCGGGCGTGGATGGTGAGTCTATCGAAGGGATCGTGTCGCGTGGAGAAGAAGAGGTGATGCTCAGCCTATTGCAGGAGGAACTGCGTGCCAAGACCTATCGCTTTCAGCCGGTGCGGAGGGTAGACATCCCGAAACCTAAAGGGGAAACCCGCCCGCTGGGGATTGCGACGGTGGAGGATCGCGTGGTGCAGACTGCGATGAAGCTGGTGCTGGAACCCATCTTTGAAGCCGACTTCCACAACTGTTCTTACGGCTACCGGCCACGGCGAGATGCGAAGATGGCCTCGACGGTGATTCGCAACGACCTGTATCAGGGAGCCTGGGGCGTGGTGGAGATTGATTTCCGCAGTTACTTTACGACCATTCCGCACGACAAGCTGATCATCTTGATCAAGCAACGCGTGGTGGATGGGAGCATGCTGCGGCTGATCAAGCAGAGCCTGACGGTGGGGGTTGCCTATGAGGGGAAGGTGGAGCCGACGAAGGTGGGGGTCCCGCAAGGGTCACCGATCTCGCCGCTCTACAGCAACATCTACCTCAACTTGCTGGACCAGGTGTGGCATCGGCGAGGCTACCCGGAGAAACTGGGGGCATCGCTGCACCGCTATGCCGATGATGCGATTCTCGTTTGCCGCCAGAGCGCTACACAGGCTCTTCAGGCATTCGAGGCCATCGCATCACGGATGGGTTTGACGATCAATCGCGACAAGACCCGGATCACGAAGCTCATCGCAGGATTTGACTTCATCGGGTTCCAGTTCGTGAAGCGGCGCTCACCCAAAAGTGGCAAGCGATGCATCTACATCCATGCGAGCAAGCCATCGCAGTGCAACATCCGACGACAGATCAAAATCTTCACCAAGCGGCGGGCTCCAATTCGGCCCGCGGAGTTTGTGCAAGCGGTGAATCAGACGGTGCGGGGGTGGGTGAATTACTATCGCCACACCAATGCAAGCCAGGCTTTTCGGAGCTTGCAACGATTCATCAACACTCGCTTTCGCCGGCACCTGAACTATCGCAGTAAAAGGCCGAGGCTTTGGGTGGAAGAAGTACCCGAATGCGGCTCTGTACGCCCGCGGGATGATCTACATCGGGAGCGGAGTCATCAGGTATGAGCCAGAGCCTGCGCATGCCGTGTGAGGAAGACTGTCGGACCGCCGGACTCGGGAAAACTGAACGTCCGGTGGGATGGGAAGGGAATGGTGAACTGGCCAGGAGGAGGCTAGTGACGCACTGCAATGGGGAAACCCGCAGAAACAGCTAGGCATCCTCTACCGTCACTGAGCCATTCCTTTACCCTAGACAGTAACATCTACGTGCGCAGCCGACGGGCGGGGGAACGAGTGATGAAAAGCCTCACGCGATTCATTAGCACGAAGCTCCAGCTCCAGGTGAATCAGTCGAAAAGTGCGGTGGCCGAGCCGTGGGAACGGAAGTTTCTGGGCTTCAGCTTCACGCGTTCCGAGTCGCCGAAACGGCGTATTGCGCCGACGGCGGTGAAGCGGTTCCAGGAGCGGGTTCGGGAACTGACGAGGGATCAGCATCGAACGGATGGCAAAGGAACTGGCCCTGTATCTACGGGGCTGGATCGGCTACTTCGGGAAGTGCGAAACGCCCTCGGTGCTACAAAGCCTTGAGGAGTGGACCCGACGTCGGCTGCGGTCGGCGATCTGGAAGCAGCGGAAGCGTGGAACGGCGCGGTTCGCCGAGCTGCGGAAGCGGGGCGTCAGTTTTCAACTCGCCGCGACTACGGCGGGCAGCGTCCACGGTCCGTGGTACCTTGCCAATAGCAAGGCCCTCGCGCTTGCGCTGCCCAATGCTTACTTCGACTCGTTCGCGATTCCGAGATTGACGGTCTGTTAATCGCTCAACCCGCCGAACCGCTGTATGCGGACCCGCATGTACGGTGGTGTAACAGGGAAAGTGGGTGACCGCTTACCTATGTCGATTCTTCGACCGGGATGCGAAATACGGGATGGAGGTCCCGGTGGCCGTTCGATGCCTGAAGATGAGCCCGGTGCGGACCTTCTTCGAGAGCCCCTGGCAAAACGGCGTGGCGGAGCGTTGGGTCGAAAGCTGCCGACGAGACTTGCTGAATCATATTATCGTGGTGAATAAACGCCTTCTGAAATGGCTGCTCTCTGATTACGTCCGTTATTACCACGAGGACCGCACGCATCTCGGACTCGGGAAGGGAACGCCGAGCGGTAGAACTCCATCCAGAAGCTCAGGTCGCGTCCTGTCTCAGGAGAGACTCGGGGGGTTGCATCATCGTTACGATCGGGCTGCATGATCCGGACCCACTTTCCACCCATCTTCAATGAGATATACAACGTCGCACGGGCGTGTATACTGGTCCCCACCACGAGAGGACTCGGCGCTCCTCAACGCGAGTCTTGACCGAGATTAGGCTCTCTTTTCAAGCCGAGACGAGGACGAATCGTGCCGGATGTCGTCGCGGATGAGATTTTGGCGAACCTCAAGGGGGAAAGCCGACCATACTTGGCAGGCGCTCCGGCGCACCGGACCGGAATCACGTGCGATAGGCGCGGACGAGATCCATCACACGATTTGCGGTAACGGCATCTGGGACGTCCAGCACATTGTACATGATGCCGCCGAGCAAGCGACGGGACCTGAGGGCGGCCAGAAAATCCGGGAAACCAACCCGCACGACCAGTGGCAAGTCCCCGGTGCGGCGCTTGAGCGCCCCCAGCACTGAGAACGCGGCTGGAATGTCCTTGTCATCGCCCAGCTCGAGGGCCTTGAGACCGCGTAGTGACGACACGGCTTCAAGCAGGTGCCGCCCGTTGCCGTGGATGTGGAGAACACCGCCGTCGAAGGTGGTGAGCATCCGGTCCGCCGGTTCCCTTCCCCATCTCTCGAAGTAGTCAACCGAAGTCATATGGAAGGGATCAACACTTTCCGAGACGATGCGCCCCGGAATCCATTCCACCATGTTGCTGCAAGTCCCACCCGCAAGCAGAGGGATTGCTTCAAAGAACCTCCGCTGCACGTCCACATTAAGCTTATAGGCGAAATCCACAGCCTGCTGAACACGCTGCGGATTGTCGATCAATTCCAGATAAGTCCGTGAACCTCCGAAGAGCTCGAAGACAAAGTTGAGGCTGTCGATAACAATGAGATGGCTGATACCAAACTTGCCCTCGGCGCCCCGCCGGAAGACGTCTAACGCGCGGAGATAATACTGGTAAAAATCGCCTTGAGGATTGACGGAGAGTTTTTCGAGGTCGGACCACTCCTTAATGAGTGGTGGGACCATGGAAGAGATCCAGCCGTTGTCTGGATGGGCCATGAATCGCACGTGACCACCAACAATTCCACCATAGAGACCCTGATCGAATTCGCTCAGATACGCCGATGGGATGGAGTCGTCGTTGATCGTGAGACGCTCGGCGAAGAGCGCATCCCAAAAGATAATTCGGTCATCCAACTCGGGACGCCCAGTTGGGCCGCCGGGATATCGTTCGGCGAATAGCCGTAGAGCCTCCATGGGGACTTCCATCCGGGCGTAGATCCTGTCTTGCATGCGCCTGTCATAGAGATTGCGCAGCCTTTCCATCCGCTGCCAACCGTTCGGACAATACCGCAGAGGAAATTCCATAGTTCACCATTGTGCCGCGTTTCAGGACAATCGAGCCTGGTCCCAGTATTTCAGCAAGGAATTGAATAAGCACGAATTTCTGTTTTCATTTTCGGGCCGACCGGTAACATAAACTCAACCGCCTCTGAATGCAACGTCCAGTCGAGTTTTCAGCAGTCATTCGGCACAATTCCGTCCGGCTTTGAAATCAACAACATTGGAGCGGGGACGAGAATTCCATCTGCTCGTTCACTTGTTTCCCAGAAACACCGGCTGCGTCCAGGCCATGGTGCCGTTGGAAGCTTCGACCCGCGCCCGCACGTAGAGCTCATCGCCCCGGAAGCGGTAGGTGGGTTTCAGGGAGTCATCTCTCTTCAGCACTTGACCATCACGCCCGATGAAGTAGGTACGATACCGAACTTCGTGGCGTTTATCAGGAGGCAACTCCAACCGAATCTCCTGGTCGCTCTGCTCATAGTCAACCAGTTCCACCCCATTGCTGGCGTAGAAGTCGCCCCGGTCGATCGCGGCGACCAGCGCGGGCGCACTGAGTTGCGCAGCCTTCACCACAATCCAGCCACGGCCTGGGTCGGCTTGCCACATGCTGAATTCTCCAAATAGGCTGTGCGTGTCATCGCTGGCCAGGCCGTAGAGCACACGACCCGAGGACAATACCCGGTCCCACATTTCCTCTGTGGAAGGCGCGCCGCCACCGCCCGAATTGTTGCAATCGCGACCGGCGTTGAAGAGCTCGAAGTGTTTCACTTCCGTGGCTGCGATGAGTTGGTCGGCGTTCACCCTCCAATGCCAATTGGGGTGGTTGACCTGGGGCAAGCCGCCGGCCGCCCGAATGGCGCGGGCATTGCGGTTCATGATGTCCACAGGGTCAGTCCCGCCCTGAGGCTTGATCGACTCCCTCACATTGATGGCGTTCAGGTGAACCTTGTCCGTAACCTCTTCTCCCCCGATCACCAGAAACTTCCCTGGCTGTCCAAAATCAGCAGTCAGATTGCTGGCGTAGAAGTCGCCCTGGTCGATTGGGGTGTAACGGTCGTGGTCAGTGATGACGACGAAGTTGTAGCCATGTTCCTTGTACCAGCGGACCACCACGCTCGGAGCTGCGTCACCGTCGGAAAACGCGGTATGGGTATGCGTGTTACCCCGGTACCACTGACCTTGCGCGGCGGCTAGAGACACAAAAAGGAGGATGGCCATCCACGCGCAAAACACGGACCCCATAATTCTCATTTTCCGTCCAGGCAACATGACTTCACCTCAGCATTCGTATTCTATGTTCTCCTTGGAATTTTCGGTATAGAAGATTCCTAAACACCTTGGTCTCGCGAGGATTGGCGAGGGTCCCGTTCCGTTCTTGCCGCGCTGAGTTCCTTCTTCGGGACTCGGGCCGCTTCGCAATTTGAGATCTGCCGCCGCCATGGTATCTGTAGCCTGCACCTGATCAGTAACTCCCTCGACCTTATTGGTGCCCTGCGAATTGGCCGTCCTTTGTGGACGAGCGAGTTTTTGGCAGGCACGGGACGTCAGGACGGCAAGAATCCACTTGGCTGTGAAGTCGGTGTCCTTTCCGCAAGCCTGCTTAACTCGACCTTGCCGTATTGGTAGCCCCGGTCTCATGCCGAGCGGGGGCAGGGAGGGTCGAAGATGGCCAGTGAGCAGTGGTTTTAAGTCCGCATGTCACTAACAATATCCCGGATTTCTACCTCTTGCCAATGAGTGAAATCAATACGATACTGGATGTGGCTCGTGAGGACTCGTAGGCGCGATCGCGAGTTTTTGTGCAATAAAATGAGAAGTATGGACCGAATGTCATTCCTAAGTTATTGAAAATACAGGTATGGGCCCATAGCTCAGCTGGTTAGAGCCGCGGACTCATATTTGTCTTGTCATGGTTCGGGTTCGTGTGTTTTCAGCGGTTTATGATGGCATCCGTGGGGTAAAACGGCATCATTTGGGCGTAGTTGGCAGAGTTTTGGGCAAGGAAACGGGCAAGGATTTCTGGTGCCCTTTTTTCCTCAATAATCCGGCTAATCCTGCTTCGCCTCCGCGCCCGCTCTCTGTCAATGACGCTGCGACTCCGCTCTCACGGTGACGGGCAAAGGCCGCATCATTGACGGGTAGTGCGCTACGGCGCGGTTCTGACTATGGCCGAGTAAGGTGAACTCCGCCCCCCTCAGCGCAGCCCTATACGCTCATCGATCCCGCCCGTTTATTTCTCGCTCAAGAGCCTTGAGACGCGAAACTATCTTGTCGAAGCCCGGCGGCTCAACGTCGAACATCCCGTTCTTGATCATTTGTCCAAAGTCGGCGTTGAGTGCATCGAGCAAAGGTCCTTCAGGGGCTGACTCACTACCCTACCGTGGTTTTCCTTGCAGATAAGTAACCACTGCGGAAGTCAAGTCCGCCTCACCTTGGGGAGTATAGGGTGAGCTATACGGATTCGGCTCGTAACCTCCCTGGGCAAATGCTGTTTTCGTCGGAAAATAACCCAGGAATCCGTTGCAATACCCGTAGTGGAAGGTGAATGGAAACGGAGACTGGTCCCTAATATTCATCGCGATCTCACAGAAGAGTTCTAATGGAGCTGTCCAGATAGCAATATCTTCATTGATCTGCAGGAACCGGACGGGGATCTGTACGACCGCTGCTCCCGTACTCGTTTTCCGAAGATAATCACTCAGCTCGGGAGCCCAACCCAAGCTGTCCCTTCTCAAGGGCGTTTCCACTGTCTGCATGCCGAGGGAAAGCCTTACATCCGATGTCGTAGGACCCATCTGCCGATTCGCCTCGAGGATTCTGTCTCCCAGCAATACCCGAAACTGGCTAAGATGTCCGCTCTCGAAGTTCGGATAGACGCTATAGATCGGAGCCATGTCTCCAGCTGCGCCTTGAATATAAAGCATGGGAGCACCGAGTTTCTCCTCCACATAATCCGCGACGATTCCGGGTGCATCGCCACTGATGAGCTTGTTTTCTGGCCCCAGGACGGTTCCATGCATCGCATAGTTTGCAATCAGGGCCAGAAGCGTGCCGTCAGCCCTCTCCAGACGAAGGAGTCCAATCCTGCGGTCCGCCGGGCCATCCGGGTTCAACCCCAGGAAAACCGGTCCCTCGACATCCCGCGCGCGGCGGTTAATATTGGCCAGGGAGAAGCCCCACCCCACTCCGAGGCGAGCGGGTTCTAATTTGGCGCGGGCTTGCTTAATCCCTTCGATCAACTCCTTCTCCACGCGAGCCGAATACTCTTTATTGGATTCGTGTTGGTAGCGATCAGGCATAAGGGCGCCATCCAGGCCTGGCGGCCCGACTTCCGGGGCCGCGTGCGTATGCGTAACGATCCACCACACTTGCAGGGGCTTGATGCCGGTCTGCTTTTCGAGTTCGCGCATAATCTGGTCATAAAACGCAGGAGAAATCTCAGCGATGTCGGTCGATATGAGGAAAAACTGTGTCTTCCCGTCGTCCATGGCGACAATGCGATGATAAAGCCGGTCGTGGACACCTGTGGATTGCCGGGGACCATAGCCGCATAGCCACTGGCTTGTCTCCGGTGTAATGTCCGTCTTGACCACAGAGGCTCGGAAACCAACCGCGGCTGCGTTGGTCAAAGACCAAGCCGCAGCCATCAAGAACCCTACAACTGTGGTCCTCAGCCCCCGCAACCGCCCGCCCACCTGCAATCCCGGTAACATATTGAATCCTCCTTGCGACTCGAGCTTTACCATCATTATTGGCTTTAGGTCGGAAACTGCCCTCGGACTCGCCATCTCACGGGTAGATTCGCCCTTTTGGACTTGGTTACCACATCAAATGTCCGAGTTAATTAGCACGCAATGTGTCCGCTTAACGCAGAATTCCAGTAGAGCTAATCGGAACTGTCTAGGTATGGCCCTGGGGTACGTGATCTCCACTAAGTATCCCTCGCCAAACCCGGGGGCATCACGGTTGCAGGCCCCTCAAGGGGGCCTGCAACCGATTAGAGGCAAGAACCGAGCCCTCGTGAGACAGCCGCCCGGTCGGTACCCCGCAATGGCACGGGTGGGGAAACCCACTGCCGGATCTGTCAAACTTCTGCTGCCTCCCCGGTAGAACGGGGGGATCTCCTCATGGATTAGAACACAAACTTCAAGACAAACTCCATAGCGCGTGGATCGGTCTGGACGTTGGTGATGCGCCCGAACTGGCAGCCGGCCTGGCGTACGAGATCGGTCTCACCGTTGGGCCCCGCCGGCAGGCAGTAACCCGTGTTCGGGTAACCGAGGTTCTGATGATTCAGCGCGTTGAACAACTCCCATCGAAACTGGAAGTAGCGGCTTTCCCCAACGGAGAATTTCTTGCTCAAGGCGGCGTCCAGGTTCCAGAAGCCGGGAGCGAAGAGGCCGGGAATGACCGCTCCTGCCGTGCCCCACTGATAAGCCAACGGGGAACTGGGATCGTAATTCGACCAGAAATTCTGGTCCGTGCCGAACGGAGGCGCAAAGGCCGAGGGATTGATCCAGTGTGCTTGGTTCTGACCGCCCGTTACGGCCTTGGGGTTTCCGACCAGATCGGGCCGGCAGGTGATTTGGTCGCAAGGGCCTGAGACGGAGATCGGTACGCCGCCTTCTGCGTTGAACGTCCCGCTCAACAGCCAACCGCCGAATGCCCGATTCAACCATGGGCCTTGATTAAGGAAAGCCTTTCCCTTGCCAAACGGAAGTTCATACGTCGTAGCGAAGTTGAACATCTGGGGAATGTCGTCGACGGCCAGGGCCCGGTCACCCTGGCGATTGTCTGGGTTCTGGTATGAGCTGGCATAATATGGGATCCCAACGGCCGTCCGCCCGCCCAGGAAGCTACCAATGGAATTTGCCATGCTCACGTGGAACGGGTCAGAGTTTTCGACACCTGCCTGAGTGACCTTCTCCGAGGAAATCTTCTTGGAGTAAGTGTAGGCGGCAATGAACGTGAACCCGGAAGACATGCGCTTTTGCAAGCGTACGTTGAGTGCGTTGTAGCTGGTGTTGGCGTCGAAGGCAGGTATCTGGCTGAGGCCCGAGAACGCTGGGTAGGGGGTTAACAGGATGCTCTGCGGCAGCTGGTCGCTACCCCAAATGTTGGCTAAAGCCGCAGCGGTTGTCCCGGAATAATAGTTCGTGATTGGAATTGCGTTGTTGATGCTGCTGCGCAACTGGATGCGCTTGCTTGAAGGGACGTAATCGATGTTTCGGTAAAAGTCCGTGGGCAGATGCGTTGCCTGCTCACCGACATATCCCACGCTGAGGAAAAGATTGCGGGGCAACTCCCGCTCAATTTCCAGGTCCCACCGCCCCACCATCGGATCGCGGGTGGGTTTTACGAACTGGTAGAGCGTGCTGCCGAGCATGGGGGCTTTCTGGTAGGCCGGGAGGGTGTTCGTATACGGCGGTGTAGCGAAGGTGCCCACTCCAACGTTCGAAGGCAATAGCGGAAACGCCACGCAAGCTCCGGTGAATGACGCGCATTGGTTCGGGTAGTAACTGGCGTTCCAGCTGGTTACGGGGAACAGACCGGGGGTATTCCCCAGGCCTTCACCCGGATTGTTCGTTTCATTCGTAACGTCGCTGTAAAAGACGTCGTAACCGGCGCGAATTACGGTCTTCTTATTGTCATGAAAGGGCGTCCAGGCAATATTCACGCGCGGCGCAAAGTCGTTTTTATTGGCGGGATAGTAGTCGTGCCCAAGGGGAATACCGCCGGGTTGTCCTGGATAGAGCACCTGGCCAGGGAGGCCGGTAGCGGGATCCACACATGACGTACAGAACTTGCCCTGGAGTTGCGCGATTCGATTCTTCGCATAGCCATACAGGTCATAACGGAGGCCGAGACTCAAGGTGAAATTCGGAGTGACACGAAAATCATCCTGGAAAAAGGCTCCCCAGTAACGCCAGCGGAGGTAGAGAGGTTGCTGATAGCCGGTGCCGGCGCCGTTGGGAACAGCGCCCATCAATAACTCGGCGAGCCCCCCGCCTCCTCCGAGATACGTGATCGGATTCTCATCCGTGCCCCCGCCGAAGCTCAACGTGGTGGGCACACCGCCCCCCCAGGCGCCGTGTTCCAGCCGGTACATCAATCCGGTCTTCAGCGTGTGTTTTCCGCGGACCAAAGTCACGTTATCGTGAAAGGTGTAGGCCTCACTAACCTGGTAAGTGTCGCTCCACGACTGTGTTCCTATACCTAAGCTGCCTCCGGCAGGCAGGGAGACCGAAAAATAGGGCACAGGATAAAATTGGGGCTGAGTGGGAATCTGCAAGGGGGCGAGTTCTTGCTCGGTTTCGGAAAGTTTCATAATCCCGTTCAAGGCACCCAAGCTGGCAGCAATGCGTTGGCGGGAGAAGCTGGCCCGGAATTCGTTAATGGTCGTGGGACTCAACATGTATGTGTTTCCGAAAGCGATGACTTGGCTTTTGGAATCCATCGGGTATGTACCACCATATCCCACCAGGGACATCGGTGCTGACGGGCCGGTCCAGGGGACGCGGTAAAACCGATACGCGCCGGGATTGTAGAGCCATTCACCGAAGAATTTATTCTTGTCGCTCCATTGATGATCGATTTTGAGGGAGAGGTTTTGGGATACCTCCGAGTTCCCCACAGTTCCCAGAAAGTTGTCGCACACAGGAAATCCGCCCGCACCCATGGGGCATCCGCTGAGCGGACTGATGTAATTGGGCGAAGGATAGGAATTGAGAAAATAGAGTGCAATTGGATTGAGGCCCGGGACGGTGCCGTTCGGGGTCTCAATCGTCGCGGGTATCTGGCTTGAAAAATTGCAGGTCGCTGCCTTGGGATTCACCGCCAGTCCGCCTACAATAGAACCGGTGCAGCCGCCGGGAGTAATGGGCGTACCGAATGCCGAACGCGCGAAGTTGCCTTCGCTGTCCGGCCCCACGGTCGAATACGGGTTGTAGATGCCCAATTGGGCAAAGTTTGGGACTTCGCTGAAATCACCTCTGCGCATGGCGGCCGTAGGAACGGTGAGAGTCTTCGCACCCTGAAGGTGCAGGATGCTTTCGTCATAGGAGAAAAAGAAGAACGTCCGGTTTTTGCCATTGTAGATGTGTGGGATGTAGACCGGTCCTCCCAACGTGCCTCCCGCATCGTTGAAGTGGAGCACCCGGGCGGGGAGGATGTGGCCGGTGGTATCAATCGAAGTGAAAGGATTACGCGCGTTCGTGGCGCTATTGCGCAGATAGTCATAGAGGTCGCCATGGAACGCGTTCGTACCGGATTTCAGCACTACATTGAACACTCCGCCGGCGGTATGGCCGTATTCCGCGGCAAAAGCGCTAGTGACCGCTTGAAACTGCTCCACCGCATCGGGCGACGGATTCACCACCTCGTTCTCGCCGATGCCGGAAACGTTGAGGCTGCCATCGACATACCACGCGTTCGCCCCTCCCGAGCCGCCGTTGACTTCAAGGGCGGAGCCCTGCAAGTGGGTGGGGTCGGGCCAGCTCCCGTATTGGCTGTTAAATCCGAAAGTTGAGCCGGGAGGGCCGGCTTCCGCAGTCACTCCAGGCATCAGAAATACCAGTTGCTGGATGTCGCGCCCAGCCAAGGGGAGCTCATTGACAAGAGTCGAACCCACAGTGGTGCTGTAATTGGTGGGAGTGGTCTCGATCTGCGCGACATTAGCAGTTACTTCGATGGCCTGCTGCGTCGCGCCCAGCTTCAATACAGCATCTAGCTTGATCTCTTTGCCGGCGAGGATCGCGATATCCTTCAGTACCAGCGGGGGAAAGCCGGCAGTGACGAATCTGGCTCGGTACAACCCAGGTGTCAGATTTGGCACGAGATAGTACCCCACCCCGTTAGTCTTGGAAGTCGCCACTATGCCTGAATCCACGGACGTAACCGTTACCTCAACTCCCGGTACCACGGCCCCCGCGGGATCGGTAACGGTGCCTTCGAGAATGCCTCGATTGATTTGGGCTCCGAGTGGCAACGCCCAAAGTGCAACAGCCAATACGAAAATGATTCTCATGAGCTTCATTTCGGCCTCCCTTATGACTTGGCTATCCGCCGAACGTGACCACGTCGGCCATCACTTAACCGACACTTCGTGCACTCTAGCAGCTTGGAACTTGTGCGTGGCCCCCACTTCGATGTATGGAATCAGATACTTCGATGTAAAATGACGACGGATACTG
>PMYF01000482.1 GCA_003171295.1 Acidobacteriota bacterium
TGGGCTACCTTCTTTCGCCCGCTCCGCGGGCTGACTTCATCAACGAACTTCTGACTCAAAACATTAATGAGCTTTCAGCTCTCAACGCTGAACGATTATTGCTGTGCGATCTGCATCGTTTCATCCACCGCGAGGGCCGGCCACCCGGCCTTGGCGGGGTCAGCAGGCGTGGCCGTGATCTTGAAGTGTTGGCCACCCTCCACCTCCGCGGTGTAAATGTAGCCGCGCCGTTGTGCGCCGGAGAACGCCAGCGAGCCTTCCTGCTGCAGCACTTCCAGCGAGGCATAGGAACCATGACTCGCCAGGTACAGCCGCTCGGCCTGCGCGACGGCGAGCAGGTCATTCTTCACGCCCACCACGTCGATCGTCTCCATGGGGGGCCGCCCGCCCATGGGTCCCTGCGACGAGAACTGCGACTTCACGACGAACCAGATAATCGCGACCACAATCACCAAGCCTAAGACACTTGCCGCTGCTCTCATAGTTTCCCCCGCGCCCTCTCCCGTCGCAGGAACCGCTCCCAGCGGCGGCTTCGAGTGGCCCTATTCTGACGCCATGCGCCCGTGGATGCAAGAAGAGGTAGGGGACAAGGGTCGCCGCGGTCACGGCACACAACGCATGTTCAGTCCCGAGCCCTCAGCAACCTTCCTTGTCAACCTCGGCACTGGGCCTTACAATAGTAGTGTCGGAATTTTCTCTCGAAAGTCATCCATAGACCATGGGGAATTTCTTCCAATACGCCTTAGGCAAGATTGTTGGGACGAAGAATGAACGCGAGCTGAAGCGACTGAGCGCGCGGGTGCTTGAAATCAACGCCCTCGAATCCGAGATGCAAAAGCTCCCGGACTCCGCGTTTGCCGTGCGGAGCCACCATCTCAAGGAACGCCTCGCGGACGGGGCCACCCTGAACGACATTCTTCCGGAAGCCTTTGCCCTTTGCCGCGAAGCGGGGCGCCGCACGCTGAACATGCGGCACTTCGATATGCAGATCCTGGGCGGCATGGTGCTGCACGAAGGCAAGATCGCCGAGATGAAGACGGGCGAAGGCAAGACGCTGGTCGCCACGCTGCCCTGCTACCTGAACGCGCTGGAAGGCAAGGGCGTGCATGTGGTAACCGTGAACGATTACCTGGCCAGGCGCGATGCCGCCTGGATGGGCCCCCTCTACCGCCTGCTGGGCTTGAGCGTGGGCGTAATCGTCCACGACCTGGAAGACGAGGAGCGCCGGGCCGCGTACCGCTGTGACGTCACCTACGGCACCAACAACGAGTTCGGGTTCGATTACCTGCGCGACAACATGAAGTTCGACCTCGCGGACTATGTGCAGCGGCCCCACCATTACGCCATCGTGGACGAAGTGGACTCAATTCTNNACCGATTACGAGGTGGATGAAAAACATCGGCAGGCAACTCTGACGGAATCCGGAGTGGCCAAAGCCGAGAAACACCTGGGGCTCGAAAATCTCTACGACCCCGCCAACATGGAGTATATCCACCACGTCTACCAGGCACTCAAGGCTCACACGCTCTTCAAACTGGACCGCGATTATGTGGTGAAAGATGGGGAAGTGATTATCGTGGACGAGTTCACGGGCCGCTTGATGCCCGGCCGGCGCTGGAGCGACGGCCTGCACCAGGCCGTCGAGGCGAAGGAAGGCGTCAAGATTGAGAGTGAGAACCAGACCCTCGCGACGGTCACCTTCCAGAACTATTTCCGGATGTACAAGAAGCTGGCGGGCATGACCGGCACGGCGGAGACCGAAGCGGCGGAGTTTGAAAAAATCTACAACCTGGAAATCGTCATCGTGCCGACGAATCGCACGCTGATCCGGCACGAGTTCGCGGACGTTGTGTATCGCACCGAGCGCGAGAAGTTCAACGCGGTCATCGAGGAAATCAAAGAGTACCACCTGAGCGGCGAGCCCGTGCTCATGGGCAGTATCGCCATCGAAAAATCCGAACGCCTGAGCGTGGCGCTGAAGAAAGCCGGCGTGGTGCCGGCCCGCTTGCAGGAACTCGCCAAGGCCGCGGGCTTGGAAGGGCCGAAGCTGAAGATTTGGGCGGAACACCTGGCGCAAGTCAGCCCGCCGGGGCTGGCGTGGCTGACGCGCGTGGGAGTGGGGGCTTCCACCATAAAGGAAATGCTGAATCAGGGCCGCTACCGGAGCCTCGTGACCGGCCCCAGCGGTGCCGGTGGCGGTTTTCTGGAAGCGGTGCTGAAACGTGCGCCTCGCGGCTACCCTTACAGTGAGCTGCCTCCCGCGGACGAATCGATTCTTCCCAACCTCGTAGCGCTCGTGAATACGACCGACGCGAAACACCTTCCGGTACTTGACTACCTGATCGAGATTCGCTGCCCCCCGGCCCGCCTGGCCGAGGTCGTGGGCATGAAGGAAGTCCGGCATAACGTGTTGAACGCCAAGCAGCACGAGCGCGAAGCGCTGGTCGTGGCCCAGGCCGGGCGCGTCGGGGCCGTTACCGTTTCCACGAACATGGCCGGGCGGGGCACGGACATCCTGCTGGGCGGCAACCCGGAAACCATGGCACGCGAGGAATTCCGCAAGGCCCCCGAGAAATATCGCGAACAAGGAGTCGATCCGGAGCCCCCGGACCGGCCGCCGGAAGGGTCTGCGCAAGAGATATTCAACGCGTACGTGGAAGCCTATTCCGCCTGGCGAAAACAGTGGGCGGAATTCGTGGACCGCTTCAAGGCGGTCACCGACCTGGAACACGGCAGCGTGGTGGCGCTGGGCGGACTGCACATCCTGGGGACGGAGCGGCATGAGGCCCGGCGCATCGACAACCAGTTGCGCGGGCGCGCCGGCCGCCAGGGCGACCCGGGCTCGTCGCGCTTCTACCTCTCGCTCGAGGACGACTTGCTGCGCATCTTCGCCGGGGAGCGCATCTCCAACATCATGCACAAGCTGGGCATGGAGGAGGGCGTGCCCATCGAATCGCGCCTGATCTCAAAACGCATCCAGGCCGCGCAGAAGGCGGTGGAGGCGCAGAACTTTGAATCGCGCAAACACCTGCTCGAATACGACGACGTGATGAACAAGCAGCGCGAGACCATCTATGGCCTGCGACGCCAGTTGCTGGAAGGCAGCGACCAGAGGGAATTCATCCTGGACGCTTCCAACCGCGTGCTCGAGTGGCTGGTCGAGAGGTTCTGCCCCAAAGAGCAGCATGCTGACCAGTGGAACGTGAACGGCCTGCGCACCGAAATGTGGGGACGCTTCGGGATCGACTTGAAGAAGCACGACCTCACGTATGACCCCAAGCGGCTGGGCGAGCTCAACGACGAACTCCGGCGCTTGATCCGCGCCCGTTATGAAGAGCGCGAGCAGGTGTGGACGCCGGAACGCATGCGTCTGCACGAACGTATGATCATGCTGCAGGTGGTGGACGGACAGTGGAAAGATCATTTACTGGCGATGGACCATTTGAAGGAAGGGATCGGCCTGCGCGGCTACGGGCAGCGCGATCCCCTGGTCGAATACAAGCGCGAGTCCTTCGAGATGTTCGAGGCCATGATGGACCGCATCGAAGATGAAACCCTGCGCTACCTATTCCTGATGCGCACCCCGGAGGAAGAGGAAGAAATGATCCACCAGTATCAGGAGCGGAAACGGCGTGAACAGCGGGAAATGCAGATGATCGGTGCGGGGGCGGTGGAAAAACCCCAGCAGGTCATCCGGCGGGAGAAGATTGGCCGCAACGATCCCTGCCCTTGTGGGAGCGGCAAGAAATACAAGAAGTGCCACGGAGCGGGCGGCCTGGTGGCAGCCGCGGCAGGAAAATCCGACGGCGGCTCTGCCTCGAAAGAGAAACGGCCGGCGTAGAGACCCAGAACTCTGGGGTCTGGGATTCATGATCTGACAAATGGATTACGAAGAAGTGCACGAAATACAAGAGCACGCGGAACACGCGCACCACGACCCGGCGCTTCTGCCCGTCGCGTTCACGATGGCGGTGCTGGCCGTGGTGCTGGCCACAACCTCGCTCATGGGTCACCGCGCCCACACGGAAGAACTGTTGCTTCAAAATAAGGCCACCGACCAATGGGCTTACTATCAGGCCAAGAACATCCGCCGGCATACCTATGAGCTTTTTCTGGATCTTCTCTCCGTCAGTGTGGTGAAAGACACCGAGGAAGCAAACAAGGTGAAGGAGAAATACTCCGAGCAAGTCGAACGCTACAAGGACGAACAGCAGGAAATTGAATCGGAAGCTCGTGGGCTCGAGAAAGAAGTCCAACTCGAACAGCGCCGGGCGAATCGCTTCGACCTCGGTGAAGTCTTTCTGGAGGCTGCGATTGTAATCGCCTCACTCACTCTGCTCACCAAACGACGGTTGTTCTGGCAAATGGGGATTCTGATGGGCTTGTGCGGCTTGGGAGTGGCGCTAACCGGATTCCTGGTCCACTGAAATTCCGTTGGCGGCATTAAGGAATGAGCTCGCGACCCTCCCTGAGAACCCCCTCACCCCCGCCACCTATCCCCCCAGGGGATCAATGGAGAGTTGATTCAGGATTGCCGCTCTCGGACACCGCGGCAATCACCTCCCTCCCCAGCTTACCTCTTCCGCCCGGAAGATTGAAGGCCTGAATGCCTCGGCGCACTTCGTTAGAGCTCCCCACGAATGCTCACAGTTGTTGGAAGCAACGCCGCGGCTGTCACCCAGGTCGTCGTCAAGAGTCTCTTTGCTATTAGGGCGCTCCCCATGAGTCGACGTGAAAGCGGGCACACGGCGGTGGGAGGCGGGTCATATGCCGCTCAGCCCGCGCGGCACGGTAGAAAATGAGACCCGGCTTCGCCTGTGGGGGGTAAAGCCGGGCCAAGAGTATTACTGGTCGTCGCCGCCGCTTTCGTTCGGCGAGATGACAACGAAGGCGCCATTCCCCTGACGATTGACGCGCAACAGCGTCTGCCCCTTGGCTTGAGCCGCGAGGCGATTGAAATCAGCAACCGTACGCACCGGCTGGCGGTTGATGCCTTCGATCACGTCGCCCGGCTGCAAGCCTTGTTGGGCGGCCGGGCTGTTCGGATCGATTTCGTTGATCACCACCCCCGCCAGGTTCGAGGGCACACCTAACTGCTCACGGATTTCGGGTGTGAGGCTCTGCACCGTTATGCCGCGCAGCGTCCCTTCCTGGACTTTGCCAGGCCCTCCAGCTCGCACGCCGAGGTCCTTGGGACGTTCGCCGAGGTCCACCTTGGTGGTCAACGGTTGGCCATCGCGCAGGATATCCAGAGTCGCTTCGGCGCCGGGATTCAGGTTCGTAATAAGCGCCGTGAGCTGACCGGAGTCGTCAATCTGTTGGCCGTTGAGCTTGCGGATCACGTCACCGCTCTTGATTCCGGCCTTCTCGGCTGGGCCACCTGCGGCCACGTCCTCGACGAGCGCGCCGCCGGTATCCGGCACCTTGAATTGCTTCGCCAAGCCTTCATCCAGGCTGCGGATCGTGATTCCCATGTACCCGCGCGTTACTTTTCCCGTCTTGATCAAGTCCTCCATGACGTGCTTCGCCATACTGGAAGGAATGGCAAATCCGATGCCGACGGAACCACCCTCACCACCAGGCCCCGAATTTCCGCTCAAGATTGCGGTGTTGATTCCGACGACCTGGCCACGCACATTCACCAGCGCCCCGCCGGAGTTCCCGGGGTTGATGGCGGCGTCGGTTTGGATGAAATTCTCGAACCCCTCAATTCCCATGCCCGAACGGCCCAGCGCGCTCACGATCCCGCGCGTCACCGTGAACCACTGCCCGAAGGGATTTCCAAATGCCAGGACCGTGTCTCCAACCTTCAACAGGTTGGAATCACCAAAGGGGACCACGGGAAGGCCACTCGCTTCAATCTTGATGACGGCCACGTCCGTCTGGGGATCTGCTCCCACGATTTTCCCCTTAAAGGTCCGCTTGTCGGAGAGCGACACCTGGATTTCCGTCGCCTTGGCGACTACGTGATTGTTGGTCACGATGTACCCATCGGAAGAAACGATCACACCACTTCCCAAGGCATGCTGCCGTTGTTCCTTCGGAATATTGAACTGCGGCAACATGTCGCCGAAGAACTGGCGGAAAAACGGATCCATGGTCATGGGTGACTGCTGCTGTTTGATCACCTGGGTGGATTGAATCGCGACGATGGCCGGCGTGACGGCCTTGGCAATCCGCTCGTAGGTTTGGTTCTGTCGTTCCAGGGCATCGATATCCGGACCGTCCAACCCTTTCCCCTGGGCCAGAGCGAATTGCGGATA
Organism: Acidobacteriota bacterium; assembly: GCA_003171295.1. Lineage (GTDB taxonomy): Bacteria > Acidobacteriota > Terriglobia > UBA7540 > UBA7540 > Bog-366. The sequence goes on from PMYF01000482.1 coordinate 6,265, forward strand.
CAGGTGATGGCCTTGATAAAGCATTCCCGACAAACCCAGGGCTAAGACCCCAATCAGAGTCAGGCTCAACCCCCCCAGGTTCTCCCGCAAGAATCGCTTGTTGATTTGCATGAAATCTTCCTCCTTGAACCCTCCGTTGAAGTCTCTCCGGTGCTGAGCCCAATCGGGTGTTGCACGGGTGGTTGCTTCCGGCAGAGATCAATCTCCGTTGATGTAGCCCGGAAGGCTCGGCCCCGCCATTTCGCCTCAATCCTTAATTGTAGCAGTCCCTTCAGCAACCTGGGTCCGAGTATTTAGACGGAATCCGCTTCTTTCTGACAGCAACCTAGCGGCCCGGTCAATTCATTTCGAGGAGACATTCCCCTTGGCCGCGGCTGAACAGGGTGCGGAAAAACCCCTGGCGCGGACGGCGTAGCGGCGATTTTATATCGCCACAACGGCAATGGAATCAATCCGGCGCTGGCGACGTAAAGTCGCCGCTACATGTTTTTCCGCAGGCTCTGAAGCCCGGCGGTAGCCCGGAGACTAACCACTATTCCATATTGATGCATTAGCAGGAAGCGAGGTTTACCAACACGTTCCAGCCGACAGGCCTCATCGGTTGTGTCCCCTGACAGTATTCCCCAGCACAGACCGTGCAATACGGGACGGTGTCAGGAAGACATACCAGAAGGATGAAGGATCTCCAGGAGGGCTTCGACCACTTTCGGGTCGTACCTACCCTTTTGCATACCTTTGCGAATCTCACTCAACGCCACGCGCGCATCCCAAGCTTCATGATAGGGCCGCCATGAGGTGAGCGCACTGTAAGCCTCCGCCACGGCCGTTATGCGCGCTCCCAGGGGAATGGATTCACCCCGCAAGCGGTCCGGATACCCGGTCCCGTCCCACGTTTCGTGATGGTGGAGGACGATTTCCAGCAGGTGCGGATCGACGTAACCCATGCGGCGGCAGGCGGACACACTCTCCGGCACGTATTTTTCCACCAATTTCGATTCCTGGTCGGACAGACTTCCCAGGCGATTCAGAACGTGATGGGGCACGCCTTCCTTGCCGATATCCTGGAGATATCCTGCCAGCAGGACGGTCTTCTTCAACTCCTCGTTCAGCTTCAGGCGGTCCGCAAGGGCATAAGAGAGGAGCGCCACGACGCGGCAATGACCGATGGCTCCATCCAGGGCTTCGACGGCCAGGACCACGTCTTCGGGAATCTCAATGTGTGACTCCGCCGCCGAGTAGGCCGCGGCGATCGCCGGAGGTATCACCGCCGGGTCGTTCCAACGGTCTTTCAGCGCATTCACCGCATAGACAGTAATCTTTTGCAACTTCCCCTTGAGCTGGATCTTTTCGAATTCATCACGCTTGATGTTGGCATCGGCGTAAGCCAGTTTGATTTCCGTGGATTGGGGATCCAGGGCGAGAGCGCGCTCAAAATAGCGGATCGCCCCTGTGGCATCGTGGAGGTCGAAATTGACCTTTCCCAATTCGTAGAGAAGCTCTGAGCTTTCACTCTCCCGGCTGAGCCGTTCTTCCAGGGCCGTAACACGATCCAGCAACATGCGGTCTGACTGGCGGCCATACCCCATGTTGCGCAGCCGGGTCGCCACCACGAAAGGCTCCACGGCACGGAAGGTCGGCTCGTCGATATACACCTGGCCCGCTTCGCAAATCTCCTCGAGCCGCTTGGCCACGTTCACCCGATCACCCACGGCGCTGTATGCCTGCCGCCGGACTCCCAACATGCCCACGATGGTGCTGCCCGTGGCGATCCCCAGGCGCATCTGCCAGGGCAGGTTGAGAGTCCCGACCTTTGCCTGCATTTTGAGACCAGCCACGACGGCCAACAGGGCGTGACGGTCGTAGTCCACAGGTGCGCCGAACTCCACCATGACACCGTCGCCCATGTATTTGTCAATATGCCCGCGGAAGAGGTCCACGATGGGCTCCATCTGACCCAGAAAACGGTTCAGTTCCTCCAACACCACGTCCGGCCGGTTCCGGTCCGAATAGCTCGTGAAGTTGGTCAGATCCGTGAACATAATGCTGATGTCGCGCTTCTCGAAGCGCAGTTTCCCTTCCGTTTCCAGCTTGGCCACTACCGGGTCCATGGTGGCATAAAGAGCCTTCTCCATTTTGTCCTTTATTTCCTCTGTCATTTCCTCTGTCACGCGGCTGTGTTTCAGTTCCTCATTAATGTGTTTCAGGTCCTCATTAAGCTGGCGAGTTTGGTCGACACGCGTGGCGAGCACTTCCAGCAGCGAACCAACCCCGGCGGTGGCGAGGATCAGGAATCCGCCCCAAGTGGCCAGGACCAGAAGGGCATTGAGGCGGGTGCCGGCCACTTCGAACCAGCCAGGCCGGTAGTACGCAAACAGCACGCCTGACAGGAAGCAGAGTGCCGCCATCATTACAGCTTTGCGCTTCCCCAGAATGTAGGCGGCCGACAATACCGGAAGGTAAAAGAGGTTGAGAAATGCGATCTTGTAGGGGAGGAAATAGAAGACGGCGACAACGATTATCGCCAAGAGTAGGAGGATAAGGGCCTCCAGATGCGGGACGATGAAGCTCCGAATTCGGGTCGACAAATCTCCCCCCGGGAAGATGGACATGGAACTCTCATCAATCGACGCTGCGTGAAGTTCTTCTTTTGCCATGGTTCGCTCAATCCCAGTGTGTGAGGTATAGCCACCGGGCTCCGTCCGCGTACTATAGCCTCGGGACTTCCAAAGGGCAAGCTGCGTCTGCAAGTTGCCGTTAACCCCACCACCATTCACACTATAGTAATCTCTGGCGGAATTCTAACAGGCCCCCCTCGGCGTTGCGATAGAAGAGTGTTTCGAGTACTATCCAGCGGCTTAAGTGCCGGTTCAGTTGAGAGCAGACTTCCGCGCTCCCTGCGGATCTTACCGGCGTGAACTGCCTGTGGATTCTGGGCCCATGAAACGATTCCTCCAGCGTATCGCCCTATTAGTCCTTCTCATCGTTCTCCTCGCGATCGTGGGGGGTGGGGCATGGCTTTACCATCGCGCCCACTCGAGCCTTCCGCTCCTCGATGGGACCATGCGGGCGCCCAGGCTTTCCGCCCGGGTGGAGGTTCTGCGCGACGCGCATGGCGTTCCCCACCTCCGTGCCCAATCGCTTGCCGACGTTTTCTTCGCGCAAGGTTACGTGACCGCCCAAGATCGTCTCTGGCAAATGGACTTGAGCCGCCGCCATGCTGAAGGGCAGCTTTCAGAGGTCTTCGGCGATCGGACGTTGCGCTATGACATGGAGAGCCGCACGCTAGGGCTGAACCAGGCAGCGGAACGAGCCCTCGCCGAACTTGATCCGGATACGCGCCGACTCCTTGACTCATACGCCCGCGGCGTGAATGCTTTCATCGAGAGCCACCGCGACCGGTTACCCATTGAATTCCTGATCCTTCGCTATCAGCCCCAACTCTGGCGCACTGCCGATTCGGTGGCCGTCGTCATGAACCTGTCAACTGCACTCAGCCAAAGCTGGGAAGAGGATTTGATGCGCGAGCATGTTTCGGCCAAGTTGGGGAAGAATCTCGCCTCTGACGTTTTTCCGGACCACTCTGCCCTTGACGTGCCCGTGGCAGCGGTTCCGGCCTCGGCCCCGGCGGGCACGAAGAAAATGACGAGGGGGTTCGACGACGAACCCCTCGAAGACTGTCCCCTCAGGGCAATGGTGCGCCGACCCCACCTTGATTTTCGAGGGGGGATGGGAAGCAATAACTGGGTGCTGAATGGCTCCCACACGAAGTCGGGCAAACCCCTGCTGGCGAACGATCCTCACCTTGGCCACAGCATCCCCAGCGTCTGGTACATGATTCATCTCCAAGCACCCGGCCTCAATGTGAGCGGCGTTAGCCTGGCAGGCTTGCCCCTGGTGGTCATCGGGCACAACGAACATATCGCCTGGGGGGTGACGAACACAGGTCCCGACGTCCAGGACCTCTACGCCGAGAACTTCAACCTCCGGGATTCCACCCAGTACTTGCACAACGGCCAGTGGATTGGCGCGGAGGTTCGCAACGAGGTCATCAAGGTTCGGGACCACCGCGACTACCTTCTCACGGTCAAGGTCACACGCCATGGGCCGGTGGTTTCCCACGACGGCGATCGCGACCTCGCCTTGCGCTGGAGCGCGCTGGAACCTCATGCCATCCGCCTTCCCCTTCTGCGCATGAACCAGGCAAGCAACTGGCAGGAGTTCACTGCGGCCCTTCGGGATTTCACCGTGCCTATGCAGAATTTTGTTTATGCGGACGTTGAAGGAAATATCGGTTACTACGCGGCGGGCCTGGTACCGGTACGCAGACGAGGCGATGGCAGCGTCCCCATCCCGGGCAGCACCGACGACTATGATTGGAGCGGCTTCATTCCCTTTGAAGATCTTCCCCACTCCTACAATCCGCCCGGCGGAATAATCGCCACCGCGAACGGGCGCATCGTTCCTGACACCTATCCGTTTTTCATCTCGGCGAACTGGGAGGCTCCGTACCGCACCGCGAGGATATTTCAACTCCTGCGCGAGGAAGGTCCTTTCAATCCTGCGGATATGTTGCGGATTCAGACCGATATCCGTGCGCTCGAAGACGAATGGCTGGCCAAACAACTGCTTGCAGCGGCTGCCCAGCACGCGCCGGAGAGCTCCGAGGCGCAGTTTGCGCTCGGTGTCCTGAAAGCCTGGGACGGTCAAGCCCATGCAGACTCCGCAGCCACGCTGATCGCAGAAGTTACTCGTCACGCCCTGCTCGCCCGCATCCTGAAACCCAAACTCGGCGAGGACCTTTCCGGTTATCATTGGTCGATGAGTACTATCTTTCTGCAGAATGTCCTGGAGCAGAACCTTATGCGGTGGCTTCCCCCCGAGGATGCGGACTTCCACGTGACCCTGATGAAAAGCCTGGAACAAGCGGTCAGGCAAATCCCCGCCTTAGTTCACAGCCAGAGTCAGACCGCCTGGAGGTGGGGCGATACCATCCCGCTGACCTTCCACCACCCGCTGAGTAGAGGACTGCCGCTTTTGGGGCACCTGCTGGACCTGGGTCCCTTCCCGCAGGCGGGAACCGGCACCACGGTGAAGCAGACAACCCCGGAGATAGGACCTTCCATGCGCATGGTGGTGGATTTCTCAGATCTCGACCAATCGATGCAGAATATCACCTTGGGCGAATCAGGTCAGGTTTTCAGCCTTTATTACCGGGACCAATTCGAAGCTTGGTACGGCGGCCGGAGCTTTCCCATGCTGTTTAGCAATGCGGCCGTTGATAAAGGCGCTGCCCACATGTTGGTGTTAGAACCTGGGCCGTGAATGGCTCGAACCCTGCTCCATATCACCAGAGGCCGCGCCTAACGCTACAGTGATTCAATAGCCAAGAGGATCCAGCGAAGATGAAACGATCGCCGCGACACCGCGCCAGAACCCGTCAGAGCAGGGCGCCCTTCTCACTTGGGATGCCCGCTCAGCAGTTCCTTCTCAATTTCTTGCTCCTTCTATGTGTGACGCTCAACCTGGCGGGCCGATCGCCGGCCGCGCAAGGATCTTCTCCATCATCCCTGGATCTCGAGTACACGTTGCGTGTCGCCCGCCCCACAACTCACCTGGTGGACGTGGGAATAGTGGTCGAGAGGGTGGGCGCCGCCGATCTGGATTTCGTTATGCCGGCCTGGGCGCCAGGCCGCTATGCGATTTACGATTTTGCCAAGAACGTTCAGGAGTTTTCCGCCCTGAGTGCGGACGGTCAGCCCTTGCCTTGGATCAATCTCGACAAGCAGACCTGGCGCGTTGACGCGCGGGCGGCAGGGGGCACGGTCAAGATCAATTATCGCGTTTTTGCCCATGACCTGACCGGATCGTTTTCGCAGGTTGACAGTACCCACGCCAACCTGAATGGCCCCTCAATCTTCATGTACGTGGACGGGCATAAACCCGACCCCCTCACTCTGAAAATCGAAGCTCCTGCCCAATGGAAAGTGATCAGTGGGTTTTCCACTTCCACCACCGAGTCAGCCTTTCGTGCGCCCAACTACGACGTCCTGGCGGATACGCCGCTCGAAATCTCCCCCGATTGCACGCTCGAGCAGTTTCAAGAGCAGGGAAAGAACATCCTGGTCGCCGTGCACACCCGCGCGGAAGACGACACCGACCACTCGCACCTTTTGGAGGGCGTAAAGAAGCTCGTGCACGCGGAAATGGCGGTGATGCCTCCGCCGGATTTCTCCCACTACGTTTTCATTTTTCATTTCGATCCGGAAGTTTCCCTTGGGGATGGCATGGAGCATCTGAATTCCACCGAGATCATCGCCCAGGGCACGGTACACGAGGGCTCCCGTGAGGCGCTGGAGACCGCCGCGCACGAATTCTTCCACACCTGGAACGTGAAGCGGCTCCGCCCCGCGGCGCTCGGACCTTTCGATTACACGCGCGAGAACTACTCGCGCTCGCTCTGGTTCGCCGAAGGCGTCACGTCCTATTTCGGCTACCTCTTCCTTCTGCGCTCCGGACTCTGGACCCGCGAGCAGTTTCTGAATCATCTGGCGAGTGAGGTATACGATCTGGAGAAAGAACCCGGGCGCATACTCATGTCGGCGGAATCCTCCAGCTTCCATGCCTGGTTCTACGATCGATCCCCACAGATGCAGCAGACGAACTTCGCGAACGCGACCATCTCCTATTACAATAAGGGCGCCCTTCTGGGGATGTTGCTGGATTTGGAAATACATTCGCGCACCCAGGGGCGGAAATCTTTGCTGGATGTCGTGCACTTGATGTACCACAAGTTCTACGAGGCCCCCGCCATAACCTACTATGGGCCGGGCCAAGGCTATGAAGAGGTGGACATCCTGGCAGCGCTGAACGAGGTGACCGGGTCAGATTTCACGCCTTTCTTTGAACGTTATGTCCGGGGAACCGAAGCGCTCCCTTACGACGCGACCCTGAAGTTGGCCGGCCTCGAACTTCGCGCCGAGGCGCTTCCCGACGCGGCGCCGTCCTTGGGTGTGCTTGTGCAACCCGACGACCAGGGAGCGCGAATCTTTGCGGTGGAACCCGGTGGCGCCGCCGACCGGGCGGGACTCAGCCGCGACGACTTGCTCATCGATGTGGACGATCAGTCTTTGGCCACGGAGGATCTTTCCGTGCGCCTCAAACCTTACCCAGCAGGCGCCAAAATCCCGATGACCGTACAACGGCACGGGCGACGGCAAACGGTTACGGTAACACTCGATCCACCGATTCGAAACCAATACTCGATCGCGCCTTTGCATGCGGCCACACCCGAACAGGTCACCCTTCGGGACGGTTGGCTCGGGGGGCAATAGGGGTCAGTTTGGAAGGCCAGCTTTGGATCACTTCCGAGTTGGCGTCAAGCGGCATTCGTCGCCTTCTGCCTTCTGCCCACTGCCTCCTGCCCTCTGCCCGTCCCCGTCCTGAGCTTGTGCAATTTAGAATCGCAGCTAACTCCCTTTATTTTCATCA
>PMYF01000305.1 GCA_003171295.1 Acidobacteriota bacterium
CTATCTCCGACAGGCTCCTAGAGGTACCCCGCTCTCGGCGTTGAAATTCCCGGTCAGTCGCCAACCACCCAGGATTAGATTGGAGACGCCTTTGTGGTTGAGGAAGGTCCTGGCCGCTCCGAACGGCAGTTCGTAAGTTGTCGAGAATTTCAGTACATGTGGCATGTCATTGAAAGAAAGTGCCCTGTCCCCCTTGACGTTGTCGGGGTTCTGAAAACCTTGCCCTGCGATACCTCCCTCTGCCCCCGTCAAACCGCCAACGTCACCGTTGCGAGCAAAGTGGATAGGATCGATCACGGAAGTAACGAGTTGACCTGCCCAAGGATTGACAATGCTCTTCGACCACGTGTACGCGAGATTAAAATTCAACCCGTGAGAATAGCGTTTTTCCACCCGGAGATCGAAGGCATGGTAGACGCTGTTGCCATCAAATTCCGACGTCTGCCAAATCCCGTTAAAGGCGGGGAAAGCCCTCAGCAAGTAGTAGCGGGGCAGGCTTGAGGCTCCATAAATCTCGGAAAGCGCCGTTGCCGTTTGGCCCGAAAAGTATTGGGAGATCGGGACGGTAGCGTAAAGCGATTGGCGGTATTGGAGCGCGTCCGCTGTATGGGTATAGTCTAGGGTCTTAAACATGCCAACCAGATGGGTATCATGGATGCCCACGTAGCCAGCGGTTAGAGTGAGATTACCCTTAAACTGATGCTGGACTTCCAGCGTCCAGGTTTGCACCATCGGGTCATGAGTTGGCCTCAGGTCCGCAGACCCCAAGCCACCCACATAGGGTACATTGTGTTGTTGAGCGGGAAACGAGGTGGTAAAGACTGGGGTGGTAAGAGGCCCTTTGGCGCCGGTGCTATCCAGATTCCATGCCACACACGAGCCGTTGTAATTTGCGCACTGGCTTGGGTTGTTACTATCCTGCCAGAAGAAATCGAAGGCATAACCATCCTGATTCTCAATCTGTTGCGCTGAGTTGATGCCTGAGAAGGCGTTACTATAGAAGATATCGTAGCCTCCGCGGATTACGGTGTTACGGTTAGAGAATGGTGACCAGGAAAAGTTGATCCGCGGCCCCAGATCGCTCCAGTTGGGAGCGAAGATGTCGCTGCCCTTGGGGAATCCGGGGTCTCCCCAGAACTGCTCGATACCCGGCATACCCGTGTACGAATTGGGACAAGTTGGGCAGAAACGAGTGAGTGGCCCCTGGCGCGTCTTGTAGGCCCCGAATATATCGTAGCGGAGACCGAGATTCAGGGTGAAGCTGGGGGTCACGCGGAAGTCGTCCTGAAGGTAAAACACCCAATAGCGATCGCGAGCATAGGGCTGCCAGGCGCTTGTCGCAAATGAGCTCGCACCACCATTGCCCCCTCCGGTGCTCATGACGTCTCCCAGCATGAACTGCGGCAAGCCACTCCCTCCGCCAAGTCCCGTTGTCGGGTCAGCGGTCCCATGACCGTCGAAATTGAGGTCGGTCGGGGCGCTCTGAAATTCGGCAACATGTGACAACCGGTAGATGAACCCGGTTCGCAAGGTGTGCTTTCCGATTAGTTTGGTCACGTTGTCCAGGATGGTATAGGACTCGGTGGCCGTCATATTACTCGTCCAACCAATGGTTCCCCAACCTAATGACCCGCCGGGCGTCCCTACGTACCAACTTGGGGCCGGAGTTAGTGGATAGTAAGGAATCCCAGAGTTGGCCAAGAGTTTTACTACCGCAGGAAGGTCGCTCACGCTAGGCGGGTAGCCTCCTCCGGTTGCAGGATGGGTTGTGTAGTATTGGCGGCTGAAACCAGCACGGAATTCGTTAATGAGACTTGGGTTGACCGTGTAGGTGTTCCCCACGGCGATAATCTGATTGGCAAAATCAAAGGGCAGATTCGACCCAAACCCGTCGTATGACCCCCAGGGAGAGGTCGGAAATGTGGCCCCAGTCCAAGGCAGACGATAATTGTTGTATTTACCCGGATTGAAGAGCCATTCCCCGAAGTACCGGTTTTTCTCGCTCCACTGGTGGTCAATCTTGAGCGAAATATTGGCGCCATCCTGACTACTTCCGAGGCCAGCCAAGTAGTTGCTGGCGATTCTGTAAGCCCCACCTTCGCCAAGGGAGCATTGCTCAGGGGATTCAGATAATTGGGATTGGGGAAATTGTTCATGAAAAACATCGCGTTGTTGCTCAGCATGCCAGTTGGCAATTGGGTGGCGAAGTTACAGGTTGCAACGCCGGGGTTCTGCTCCACTATCGTATTCAGGCACCCATTGGGATAGCCCGCAGCAGGGGTGCCAATAGCCGTCCGTTGGAACAACCCCTTGGAGTCAGGTCCGACGGTGGTAGTAGGGTCCCAAATGCCGTATTTGCTGTTAGGATCCTCGCTGAAGTCCCCCGCGCGCATCGATGGGGTCGGAACCGTAAAGACGCTGCTTCCGTTGAGGTGCAGGATTGATTCGTCCCGGGAGAAAAAGAAGAAGGTTTTGTTCTTACCATTGTAAAGGTGCGGGATCACCACCGGGCCGCCGATTGTGCCGCCAAAGTTGTTAAAGCGGAGTTGGTCCTGGGGGATGATTTGCCCATTGGACCCGATCGATGTGAATGGGTTCCGGGCATTAAAGTAGCTGTTTCGCACGTATTCATACACGTTGCCGGGAAGTTTATTCGTGCCCGACTTCAGAATACGTTGAAGACGGCGCCCCCGCTGCGGCCGTATTGAGCCGAAAACCCATTGGTGATGGTCTGGAATTCGGTAACCGCATCGGGAGACGGATTAACGATGATGCTTTCGGCAGACCCGGAAAGATTGAGGTTGCCATCCAAGTACCAGGCATTTGTACCACCCTGTCCGCCGTTAACGGAAACGTCTGACCCCTGCATGTGCGTGGGGTCGGGGAACGATCCGAACTCACTGTTAAAGCCGAAACTGCTTCCCGGCGGCCCGTTCCCAACAACTCCCGGCACCATGAACACTAATTGTTGCAGGTCCCGCCCCGATAAGGGAATCTCTTGAATAGCGTTTCCCCCTAACGTCGTTGAGAAGTCTGTTGGAGCGGTCTTAACCCGGGTCATTGCGGCTGAGACCTCAATAGCTTGCCGCGTGGCTCCGAGCTTCGACTGAGCATCGGCTCTGATCGTCTGGTTTCCAGCCGGAACAACAACGTTGGTTAAATCGAGCGGGGAAAACCCGCCAGCCTCAAAGTGAACCGTATACTTACCTGGTGAAAGGTCCACGATTCTGAAATAGCCAGCGGTGTTGGTGACGGAAGGCAGTGTGATGTTTGTCTCCGTTGAAGTGACGGCTACCTTAACTCCAGGAATAAAGGCTCCTTGGGGGTCAATCACAGTCCCCTCCATGGTGCCACGGTCAAGCTGCGCGTAGCCAGGACTGGCTAGTGTGACCACAACAAACATACCCCAAATCCAGGCGACCATCTTCCGTGCCATATGACCTCCTTGAGCAATTAATCTCTATGGGAACTAGTGGGCCTTTGACCCGACGCAGTGGGGGAGAACCATCAAGTGATTCAGTACTCATGGCACAAAATGCGCAACGAGCAACGAACGCGCACACTGTACGCACCTTAGGCAGGACCTGTCAAAAACTTTTTGCGTTTATGTAACTAAGCGGCCGAAAGAAGCGACTATCTGTTCTTGACTACATTTCTCCCGAAAACTAACATTGGATTGAAGGGAAAGTGGAAAAGGGATGCAATGCTGGGCTGAGTTCTCCGTGCCCGTTGGTCGACACCCTGCAAGAGTTTGGATACTACAACTGAGAAATAATTCTGCCCCTCAAGAACCGGCTGATCGGATGCTGCTCCTATTCGAACAGGCGCCCAAGAAACGCTTGTACAAGGCCCGCGAACCGGGCCCGCTAGCGCGTCCTACCCAATCCAGCGAGGTGATTCCTTGTGTGTGAGAGTCTCAGAAGGACACTGAAGAGCATCGGCAAGCCCACCGAAGTATTTCAGTTTCCAGACGGCACAACCTTGTTGGTGTTGCCTCACGGGGGACGCATCCTGGGATTGTTCGCCCCCCGAGCGGAGGAGAACTTCTACTGGACACACCCTGCGCTGGCATCAGCCGAATCGGCTCGCGCCTTCTATGAAAGTGACGAGTGGCACAATTCGGGAGGAGATCGGACGTGGCTAGCGCCCGAGGTGGATGTCTTCTTCCCCCATTTCCCTGACCTGAACAAGTATCGGCAGCCGCGCACACTCGATCCCGGCAAGTACCAAGTAGTCCGAACCAGCCATAGCCTGCAGTTGGCCAATCGACTGACTATCACGCTTTCACGCTCCCAGCAGGAGGTGGACCTGCAGATCGCCAAGTCCGTAACTCCAGCTCCGAACCCTCTGCGGCACGAGCGGCGTATGAAGGGATTAGAGAAGGTCGAATACGCTGGATACACCCTGCACACGACATTGGAGATTCCTGGGACCGGGATGGAAAGCGCCCCGCGAGTGGGATTATGGAATCTTGTGCAAATGCCCCACGGCGGGGAGCTTTGGGTGCCGACTTATGTCAGGGCCATTCCGCGGGTCTATTTCGGAACTATTGGCGCTGAGGACCTTATCGTGGACGATCATCTGGTCCGCTATATGATGCGTGCTCTGGGCATCCACAAGATCGGAATTCGGGCTGTGGAGACCACTGGGCGTGCGGGCTATCTCTATTCGACCGGCGACAAGTTCGCGCTCATCATCCGCAGCTTCTCTGTTAATCCCTCTGGAGAATACGTTGATGTCCCGTTTGATGAGCCTGAGGACTTGGGCTACTCGACCCAAGCCTGCAACGTGAACAGCGCCTTGGGCTGCTTCAGTGAACTGGAATACCATGTCCCGGCGATAGGGGGAAATACAGGCCGTAAGTGTTGCGAAGACATCTCCCAGGTCTGGGCATTTCGCGGATCGCGACAAGATATTCGGACCGTTGCGAACAGTCTATTGTCTCCGACGGCATGCCTTTAGGCTTGACGGCGAAGCCAGCCCCGTCCCTCGACTAAATTAATAACGCATTTGAAATGAATAGCATACAGAGGGTCGCGTAACATGTTACATGGATGAGATTCAGGTTCCTGCGGAGTTTTGGCGAACGACAGGTCCACAGGGTTAGGCTGCACCCATGCAGCCTAAGCGCTTGTGACCGACGGAGACGCCGTACTTCTGCAACGCGACGAGCCCATCTGGTAGAGCGATTCCAACGCAGTGGCCTTACCCGTATAGCCTTCGCGCGCCGTTACGGTCTGAGCCTTTCTACCTTGGGCAGATGGTTGAGCGAAGCGCGCGCCGCCTCCCCCAGACCCTCCTCGGTGGTGTTTCGCGAGGTCAGGCCTGCTGGGGCGGCCTCGGCTCCCGCCATCGCGTGGGCCATGAAGGTCGTGAGTCGCGACGGTCTAACGGTCCACTGCCTTCGGCGCTCCTGGGGTCGCTCCCACCTTTTGCCCTCGCCGTTCCCCGGGGCGAAACTCAGGCGCGTCCGGCGAGGCAGAGGCCCACATGACTTTCATTTCACGGCCTTAGGGACTTGGTGGAATTTCAGGGTCACGAACTCGTTTGCGTCCGGCGGCCCCATGCTGACCTCGGAGGAGGGAGTGTCAGATAGGGTCATGATTGTCGCGCCGAAGGTAAAAACAGGGTCATCCTCTTTCCGGGATCGACACACGGGATGGAGGCCGGAATCCCGGGAGCGGAGCGTTTCCTTGATCACCCCCTCATCGATCGCCGACGGAGGTTGTCGGAAATGCTCCTGCACTGAAGCCAGCCGCATCTCGCTGTCTCCCTTGCTCCTCTCTTCCGGGGACAATGATGCAATCTGTTTCAAGTGCCACGGTTTGAGGTCGTCGTTCGCCAGCGGGTGATTGGTGTGGTAAACGACGCTGCCATCTACCGCAGGGCGGAATTCAACCACCTGGCGGGTAGAAGCCTCGAAGTCGAATACCTGATCGCCGGCGCCGAGAATGTAATTCTGCCCGGAGGCGTGTTTGATTCCCTTCATGAACTTCACGGCATCCTCGGGGCTGGTTTGGGCAAGCACGCCACGGACAACGAAGGCCACAGGTAGGCCGTCCCGCGATGCGCTGAGCTGCAGCAGGGTGTTGCACGCAATGGCAATCGATCGATTGTTGACACCGTTGGTGGCAATCAGGCCGGCGCAGGTGAAAACGAATTGTTCAGGCAGGGACTGGCTCGCAGCAATGTGCAGGACAACCTGAAATCCATCGCGAAAAGCCTCCAGGTCCATGTTCTGGGCGACGTAAGCAGGATGCGCCCCGGCTTTCACGACTCCCATGCTGCTGCAGTGGCCGGCGGCGGGCTGGTCAAGATACACCCGCATTTCATCAACCAACTGAAAGGCGAACATCGTCTCAAAGGGAAGGCCAGCGCCGTCAGCGATCCCTTTGACTTCTTCGAGGAGATCCGGGGTCCATTTCCGGATGGCCGGCACAAAGTTGGTTTCAGCAAGGAACCTCTTTACCAAGGAGTCTGGATCGGTCCTGGCTTGTCTCCCCAAATCCTCCTTCCAGAGATTCACCACTTTGCCAATCTCCGCGCGCAGCCTTTCCCCGTGCTGCAGGCCTCGCGCGTAGGGGGATCCGCTGAGGTCGAGAACCTTGAACTCCCGGGTTCCCCCCAGACCGGCGCCCAAGGCGGGTGGGACTGGCCCGATTCCCAGATAAATAGTTAGGATTAGCGGGAACGCCGCCGAAAATCCCCCTCTTGCAAAGGAGAGAATATACCTTGTTGAGTAACAGGATCGCGGGGATTTTTCTACTTTCTTGAACAGGCCCCTTTGGACTTCTCCTTAGAAACGAACCGCGCTCTACGAGCTCTTGCTGTATTAGCCGGAATCTACGATTCAGCTTTATGCTTGCGCAAAACCATACGCCAGCCGCCCCTCTCGTGTCAACCTCAGAACGCCTCAGATCGCCTTGGCTACGGTTGGGTGCAAGCGAGGCTCGTTTGGCAGTTTCGCTGACNNGGATCACTTCTGAGCGCTCGATTCGCTGTCTCTCCTGGTTTGCTACCCCTCCGGCTGCGACAGCACCGTGATCATCCTCACTATGCTACCGAACAGCGTTCGGTTCAGGTGCACCTCGGCCCGCAGCAGGCAGTAATAACGCGATGTTTCACCAACCGCCCGCCGGTCTAGACCAAACGTAGCTGCAAACTCGTCCACGACCTGTTCCCAATCCTCCTCGGCAATGCTGGTCCGGAGAGAAATGAATTGCGCTGAAAGTGACTTTGCGGACAGGAGATCAGTGGCAACGCAGACTGCGCGGATCGGGCCAGCGATATTGAGTCGTGAACCCCGAATGTGCTGTGTTAACGGAAAGTGGTTGGGAAATCCCCATCCCCCCAATGATTTCCAGGTGTTTGATAGCGGTGCGGAGCGGTTTCGGCCTGGGAAGTCGCCATCCTGGATAGTGCCATGTTTGTTTTGCGGCCGCGTGATATACATCCGCGCATAATTAAAGGGACATAATGGCTAACAAAAAGGCAGCAGCCTGGG
>PMYF01000477.1 GCA_003171295.1 Acidobacteriota bacterium
GAGAGAAATAAATTGGCTCCCCATTTTAAAACTACCGCGGAAACGGTGTCTCAGAACCGTGAGACACCACGCCTAACTCTCCTGTGAGACTAGGCTTGCAGGGGCTGAGGGAGAAACCGCGAAAGGAAGGTCAATCGCGTCAAAACGAGGCTGATTTGCGAGGGTTAGCTGAGTTTCCAGAGGCTCTGAGAGCAGATAGGGTAGTGATACGTTGACGTTGCAGGGGTATTTGGCGGGAGTGTTTGCAGTTTTTTGCAAAGTTTTGCAATGGTACAGAAGAAACTCGGGTCTGGGTACGTAGTGTATCCGATAGGGGGCATTGTACTTAGTCGCTTGAATTCATGCAATGCTCAGCGATGGGCTTTGCAGGTTAGGGCGCTTTCGCCAGTGACTGAATTGAGGGGTGGTTAGTGGCCGGCCAGTTTCTCGAGGCGTGCGAGGCGTATTTCCATGTCCTCCAGCTCAAAGCTTTTTTGCGAGAGCTCGATGACCGACCGCGAGGCTTGCACCTTACTGCTGGCCGGGGTATCGGGCCCTGCCATAACCCGTAAGAGCGTGCTTACGGCCGCAGAGCTAGCCTGCTGCAAACGCCCTGTGCTTTGCGAGAAGGCTTCTCGTCGGGCTTGATGGAGCGCCTCTTGGAAGGGGGGTTGCTTCAACCAGCGCCACAGGGTCACTACGCTGATGCCCGCCTCCTGAGCGGCCTTCTCTTTCGTGCCGTACTGTAACAGGGCCTGGAGGGCGCGGGTCTTGCGAGTTCCTAAGCAGCCTGGGTTGTATTGGTTTTGTTGTCTCATTTGGTTTTTTCTCTTTTCGCTTTAAGTGCCAGTCCGGAGGCGTCTCACCACCCCGATGCCGATGAGCATTCCGGACTCGGAGCGGTGCGGGGATCACCGCGTACAATAGATAGTCAAACCGCCATCGTCAGAGCCGGGGAGTGCCGGCCCTGGTCGCTCTTCGAACTCGCACCATTCCGCGTAATCCGACGTCGATTCTCGCTTGACGACGACAACATGGCGTTCGCCAGTGAAATCCTCCGGCAAGCGAGTCAGGTAGCCCGTGCGGAGCTTGGGTGTCCCGCTGGCCTTGGTTTGAGACTCTAACCGTTCCACGCGGGATCTGAAACTGGACTTCATACGATCTCGCGCCGTTCGAACTCGGTCTCACTCCATTGGTGTCCCGGTGCGTGAGGCGAGCTTCCAGATGTTGGAATGCCGCCAGCGACTCGGTGATCGGATAACCGAATTCCCGACGGCAACGCGGTAGTCATGCCGCGGCTCCCTTTCGCGTTTGCGCGATTTCAGCATACGTTTGACCATCGCCATCGAGCACTGCGGTCTTTCCCGAAAACTCCTGGTAACGCCGGACGATCACGTCCGCATACTTCGGGTCAATCTCCATGAGCCGTGCTTTGCGGCCGCGGCGTTGGCACCCGATCAGGGTGGAACCCGAGCCCCCGAACAAGTCCAAGATGAGACCGCCAGCTTGGCTGCTGTTCACCAAGGCGCGTTCAACCAGTTCCACCGGCTTCATCGTCGGGTGCAGTCGGTTGGCAGCCGGCTTCTTCTCTTCCCATAACGTCGACTGCGACTTGTTGCCGTACCAGGAGTCCTTCTGTCCCGCGACATGACAATAGAAGATTGGTTCATGCTGGAACTTATAGCGGCCAAACCCCCACGCGAACGTGTTCTTTCCCCAGATGATCTGACAACGGACTTCGAAGCCGGCAGCCTCCAAAGCATTCTGAAACTCCCGCTGCCACGAGGAGGAGTGGCAGATATACAGTGAGGCGCCGGGTTTGACCACACTGCGGAGAGATTGGAATGAGTCGAGGAGGAACCGCTTAAACTGTTCCGGGCTCATCTGGTCGTTCTGAATTGTCAACCGCTCTTTGGTGTAGCCCTGGTAGTCGATATTGTACGGAGGATCCGAAAACACGCAGTCCGCTCGGTCCAGGCCCATCAGCCGCTGGACGTCCGCGGCGACGGTCGCGTCACCTACCAGAAGTCTATGATCCCCAAGATTCCAGAGGTCCGTCGTCTGTGACACGGGCGTCTCCGGAACCTCGGGCACGGAATCTTCGTCGGTCAGGCCCTCGCCGACGTCTTCGGCAGCAAGCAGGCGGTTCAGTTCCTCGTCGTCGAAGCCGAGGATGTCCAGGCTGAAGTCCTCATCCCGAAGCGCGCCTAACTCCAGCACCAACAGTTCCTCATCCCAGCCGGCATTCAGCGCCAGGCGGTTGTCGGCAATCACCAGGGCGCGCCGTTCGGCTTCCGACAAATGCTCCAACACGATGACCGGAACTTCACTGATTTCGAGCTTGCGCGCGGCCAAGAGCCGCGCGTGGCCCGCGATGATCACGCGATCTGAACCCACCAGAATCGGATTTACGAATCCGAACTGGGCGATCGACGCTGCCACTTGCGCCACCTGTCCATCGCTGTGGGTGCGCGCATTTCTTGCGTACGGCACCAGCCTTTCGATCGGCCACTGCTCGATTTTGAGATCCAATGTGTTCTGCTTCATTCCGTGGCCCTCCCAGGCCTGTGTCCAACTGCTCCGGTCACCTACCACGCCTGGCAACTCTTCGCTTGCCTTTGGCTAGCATCGGTGAGTGGAGCGTAAATCATGGTGTTTCGAATATCGCCGCCGAGAATCTCCGAGAATGTCCTTCCCCCAGAGGGGACACGGATAGGCGCAGGGCTAGTAATGTTTTGGGGGCGGGTTATTTTGGTTTTTAGAGGAAATACGCCAGAGCCAGAATGGTTCGGGCTGCTCTCAGAGGCTGTTGAAGGCCTTCACTCCGGCGGCTGCCGGTGCGGCCTTCCTCTATAGTATCTATACGATTCGCCAGTCGATTTTGGGACATTTTCGTCCCAACTCATTGAAACCAAACCCCTGATTCGGAGCTTCCGGGGCGTTATTTATAGATTGCCATGCCGCCGTTCGCAATGCCTGCGCCGGTGGAATGACCCTGCCCCTGACCTAACCCTTACCGCGAGGGGTTGGAGGTGCCGATAACCGGAAGAGGGGCGCTATTCTTGTCGCCGCATTGCGATCGATCCATTTCCAGGCAGCCTCAATCTCACATGCTTCCCTTGGGCTCGATGCTGCCCGCATCGCTGCGAGACGACCTGTCCGCTTTTCGAACCGTAGCCGCAGCGTTTTCGCGAGCGGAGCCGCGAGGTGCGGCTTGAGCGCCGCATACTTCGCCACCCTTTCCCAATCAACGACGCCGATTTCGCCGTCGCACAGTAACCAATCAGGAACCCTGTGACGACCAAAATATTCGGCCGGTTCCCCACTACCCTGGTGCCATGTTCCGCTTTTTGTCTTTGTGACGTTTCCATCGGAACCGGCCAGTAGCTGGTCGATGTGATCGCTGTCGCTCATTCCACGCGGAACAGAAAGGCGTACGAGCCCGCGCCGTTTGTCGGCATGATCAAAACGCAGCTCCTCCGTCCGACTCTCGAGTGCTCTCCGACGCGGCTGATCTGTGGTGGGCACCCAAGGCTCGGTGCGGTTGTGCCGGTGCGTTGCGAGTCCCATCCGCAACGCTTCGCGTTCGGTCGCCGTCTTGACGTAGCCGATGGGGTTCTGGCTTGGCCCCGTGTGCCGTCGCCAGGCGCCCTGCCGGAGAATCTTTTGGGCGGCCGGGGTATAACATCCCGGCAAATTCAGGACTTCACAAACAAAGTGCAACCACTCGGCATCATGCCCCTCACGGCCAGTCCTGGTGAGTACCCCCAATAGCTTGACGGCTTCGCGTGGACTCATTCCCTGCCTTCCGCTCTGCAGATCGGTGTTTCGCTCAGCAGATGCCTTGCTCCAATTCTATTCTTGCACGTGGTCCGCCATGTTCGACCTCACCTTCATTCGTTTCTTGCGACCTCGGCGACTTGCGTTTTCCAGCCCAAAGAGCGTCCATGAAGGTCCGCGTAAACGTTATGAAAGTACACCAACCAGTCTCCTGGGCTGAAGAGGCCGAACACCTGAGAACCGCACCCGTCGCAGTGCTCGTAGCCCGCTATGAGGAACTGTTTGGGGAACAGCCCCGTACCCGCCATCGGGTCTTCCTCCTGCGCCGGATCGCCTGGCGGCTGCAAGCCAACCTCCACGGTGGGTTGTCGGAACGGGCGCGCGCTCGCGCCCTGGAAATTGCCGACGACCGGGACCTCCGCCTGACTGCACCCCAGTGCAGGAAGGCAGCCACCGGTACCCTCCTCAATTCCGTTCGCGACCAACGGTTGCCGCTGCCGGGAGTGGTGCTGAAGCGCCAGTTCCGGGGCCAGACCATCGAGGTGAAGGTATTGTCGGATGGGTTTGAGCATCAGGGGCGGAGGTTCGCTTCCCTGAGCGGCGTGGCCGAGTGCGTGACCGGCACGCGCTGGAACGGGTTCGTGTTCTTCGGCCTGCAGGCGAGAAAGCATGCCGCGTAAGCCGTCACAGGGAGCCGAAGCCAGTGTCGCGCGGCTGGTGCGCTGCGCCATCTACACGCGCAAATCGAGTGAGGAGGGCTTAGAACAGCCCTTCAACTCGCTGGACGCTCAGCGGGAAGCGGCCGAAGCCTATATCGCCAGTCAACGGCATCAGGGCTGGCTCGCCTTGCCGGAGAGATATGACGATGCTGGGTATAGCGGCGGGAACATGGATCGGCCCGCGCTGCAGCGTCTCTTAGAAGCCCTGCAAGCCGGTGGCATCGATTGTTTGGTGGTGTACAAGGTGGACCGACTTTCGCGATCGCTGCTGGATTTTGCGCGGATCATGGGGGCGCTGGAACAGCGGGGGACGAGCTTCGTTTCGATCACGCAGCAGTTCAACACGACGTCTTCGATCGGACGGCTGACGTTAAACGTCCTACTCAGTTTCGCTCAGTTTGAAAGGGAGTTGATCAGCGAGCGGACGCGGGACAAGATGTCGGCGGCGCGCCGCAAGGGAAAGTGGGTAGGAGGGATTCCGCCGCTGGGTTATGAGGTGGCGACGGGAGGCGGGCGGCTGGTGGTGAATGCGGGGGAAGCCGCAGTGGTCCGTGAGGTCTTCAGTCTGTACCAGGAGCGGCAGAGCGTGTTGGAGGTGGCCGAGGAACTGAACCGGCGGGGAAGGCACACGAAGCAGTGGACCAGCCGCAGGGGCCGTCAGCATGCGGGCTTGCCCTTTTCGAAGAACGCGGTTTCGGTGATTCTGAACAACCTCACCTACACGGGCCAGGTGCGGTATCGTGGCGAGGCTTACGCCGGGGAGCATGCCGGCATCATCGAACCGGCACAGTGGGAGCAGGTGCAAGGGAGCCTGCAAAGCCGGCGGGGAATCGAGCGCAAGGACGGCGGCAGTGAACCGAGTCCGTTGAGCGGGCTGCTGTATTGCGGGCACTGCGGGGTGGCGATGGTGGCGAGCCACACCAAGAAGGCCGGACGGCGATACCAATATTACGTCTGCTTGCGGGCGCAACAGCGGGGCTGGAAGAATTGTCCAACCAAGTCGGTGAGCGCTCTGCAGATCGAGCAGGCGGTGTGGGAGCAGGTCCGCACCATGGTGCCGCTGGAATCCCCTGCGGAACAGAGTGGATGGACGGACGAGTCGGTCCGTAAGATCGTGAAGCGGGTTACCTACGATCGTGCGCGCAAACTGGTTCGCGTCGCACTGCGGGAAGAATTCGGAGGAGTGGAACTGGAGTTCCCGCTGGTGCGTTTGGGGCATAAGGA
>PMYF01000320.1 GCA_003171295.1 Acidobacteriota bacterium
GCCATCGAGAAGGTCTTTCAAGTCGACGGCCAGCAGTACTACTATCAAAGCCAACTAAGCCCCGGACAGCCGGTCAAGGAACCGGTCAAAGTGCTGATCAAATTCAAGAACGCGGAAGCCAATTCGCTGGGTGTTCCCCTGCCGGCCGGAACCGTGCGGGTCTACCAGGGCGATTCCAAGGGGCGCCTGCAGTTTATCGGGGAAGATCGCATCGATCACACGCCCAAGGATGAAACCGTGAGCCTCCACATCGGCAATGCCTTCGATGTGGTGGCGGAACGCAAGCAAGCCGACTACCAGCGCCTGGGTCCTCACAGCGTGGAAGTGGCGTACGAAATCTCTCTTCGCAACCACAAGCCGGATCCGATTACGGTTGTAGTCAACGAACCCATCGGTGGCGATTGGACGATGCTCGACTCGAGCTTCAAGTACGAGAAGAGTGCGGCCTTCGCGGCTCGCTTCACGGTGCCGGTTGCCGCCAACGGCGAGGCGTTGCTGAAGTATCGCGTGCGGGTTCGTTGGTAATATGTGCGGAGGAAAAGCAGGGGCAGTCAGCCGGTTCCATCAGTGACGCTTGGTGTTATCTTGTTTTCTATTGCACGTTGTAAGATTACAGAATCAACATACAGTCGCCGTAGCTGTAGAAACGATACCGTGCTTCGACCGCGTGACGGTAGGCGCGCAACGTGAAATCCCTGCCCGCGAACGCGGAAACCAGCATGAGGAGCGTGGATTGGGGAAGATGAAAGTTGGTGAGCAGGCCGCGAATCACACGAAATTCGAATCCCGGGATGATGAAGAGGCTGGTTTCGCCGCGGCCGGCCCTGAGCCGCCCACCTTGTTCGCCCGCCACGTGTTCGAGCGTGCGTGCGCTCGTGGTTCCGACGGCAATCACTCGCCGGCCCGTCTGGAGGGCCTGGTTGATCATTGCCGCAGCGATTTCTGAGACCTCGTAGCGTTCAGCCTCCATGCGGTGGTTCTCCACGCGCTCGCTGCGCACTGGCTGAAAAGTACCAAGCCCCACGTGCAGCGTGATCTCGCAGCTTTCCACGCCGTGTGCATGCAAGGCGCGCAGAACCTGCTCCGTGAAATGCAATCCCGCGGTCGGCGCCGCCACCGCACCGCGCGCTTTAGCATAGACAGTTTGATATGCCGCGCGGTCGTGCGGTTCGTCCGTACGGCGAATGTAGGGCGGCAGCGGCACGTGTCCCAGCCGATCGATGGCGTCTTCCACGCTTCCCCGGCGCACGCGCAGCCGCACCTGCCGCAAACCGTAGTCACCGCGGTCCAGAACTTCCGCTTCCAGCTCGTCGTCGCCGAAAACCAGCACCTCGCCCGTCCGCACTTTGCGGCCGGGATGGACCAACCCCTGCCAGATGTCGCCGCTCTCCTGCCGAGTCAGCAACAGTTCGGTTTCGCCGGTCAGGAAGCCGCGTAACGCAGGATTGTTCTTTCCAACCTTCTGCGCCGTAACTCCCCGCCGCCGCCCGAGCAGCCGCGCTGGAAAAACCTTNNCCTGCCCGCAGCACTTGAGCCATATCGCGAAATGAACCATCCTCGAATCGCCCGGTCGCGCGGTCAAGCACCATCAGGCGCGAGGCGTCGCGTTCGGCGAGCGGCCTCTGGGCAATAAGTTCGGCAGGCAGCGCGTAATCAAATTCTTCGAGATGCATCCCGGGGAATTGTAACAGGCCGTTCGTTCCGGTGCGGTAATGAAAATGAACTGTGCTAAAGTGGCGGCATGAGTATGCCGGCAGTGACGATCACCTCGCGAGCGATCGAGCGGATTACCTCCGGGCACCTGTGGATTTATCGGTCCGACGTGAGCGAAGCCTCCACGGCCGAGCCGGGCGCCGTGGTGCGCCTGCTCGACCGCAGGAAGCACTATTGGGGGCAGGGGCTCTACTCCAGCGCCTCCCAAATCGCTGTGCGGCTGCTCACTCGCGAGGAACGGCCCTTTGATGAGGCGTTTCTGGCCGAGCGCATCCGCGCCGCCGCAGCCTTTCGCGAGCAGGTCGCGCCCGGGGTACAGGCCCGCCGGCTGGTCGCAGCCGAGGGCGATCTGCTTCCCTCGCTTATCATCGACCGCTACGGCGATTGCTTCGTCATTCAGACCCTCAGCCAGGGCATGGACCGGCTGAAACCAGCCATCGTCAAAATCCTCCGCAAGGAATTCGCCCCGCTCTCCATCATCGAACGCAATGACGTCGCGGTGCGCGCGCTCGAGGGCCTTCCGGGGCAGGCGGGCGTGCTGGCGGGTGAGGAAATTAGCGAGGTGGTGGTGGAGGAAAACGGGCGCAAGTTCTGCATCGACTTGCGGCGCGGGCAGAAGACAGGCACCTTCCTCGACCAGCGCGAGAATCACGCTGCGGCGGCGGGTTATGCGCGTGGGCGGGCGCTCGATTGCTTCACGTACACGGGCGGGTTCGCGCTAACCCTGGCGCCGCACTGCGCATCCGTCCTGGGTGTGGAAGCTTCGGCGGATGCGCTCGAACTCGCCGGGCGCAACCAGGAACTGAACGGATTCACCAATCTGGAATGGAAGGAAGCGAACTGCTTCGACTTCCTCAAAGCCGCCGATCAGGCAAGAGAGCGCTTCGATACTGTGGTGCTCGACCCTCCCGCCTTCGCGCGGCAAAAGCCGAGCCTGGAATCTGCCTTGCGTGGCTATAAGGAACTGAATTTGCGCGCCCTGAAGATTCTGAACCCCGGCGGCTACCTCGTCACCTGTTCGTGCTCCTACCACGTGAGTGAAGCCGACTTTCTCGACGTCATCGCCAGCGCGGCACTCGACGCCCATCGCACCCTCACCATCGTCGAGCGCCGCACGCAGTCGCGCGATCACCCCATTCTGCTTACCGTCCCGGAAACGCATTATCTGAAATGTATGATCCTCCGGGTGGTGTAATGGCGGTTGATTTGAATTTACAGCCCTCTCC
>PMYF01000088.1 GCA_003171295.1 Acidobacteriota bacterium
CCGGTTTGCGGAATCGCTGGTTCTTAAGCGACCCCGCTTGACATCGGCGGCGATCTCAGATACCACAGGGAAGGGCCGGCGCGGATGGCGCAGCCGGAGGGATGGCCGACCATGTCCGACAATGGCGTTTCCAGACGCGCGGAGGCGAACAAGTACGTCAAGCCCCTGTTCCGCAAGGGCTGGGAACTGAAGCTAAGTGGGGCGGGCCTCCAGGCCTGCCCAGCCAAGAAAACAAAGCAAGAGGAACTGGAATGACCTACACACGACGCGATATTGGAAAACTGGCCCTCGCGGCTCTCCCCGCGGCGAAGCTGCTGGCAGCGAAGCCCAACTCGAAGGTTGGCGGCGTGCAAATCGGCCTCAACGCGCCGTACAGTTACGGCAACAATAATATGAGCGCGGACGAAACGCTCAATAATACCGTGCAACTCGGACTCAGCGCCCTGGAGTTGCGGACGCAGCCCATCGAGTCTTTCCTCGGCGCGCCGCCCGCGCCGGCCGCGACAGGAGGCCGCCGCGGGCCTGCGACTCCGGAGCAACAAGCCGCGCAGACCGCCGCGGCCGAAGCGCTGAAGAAGTGGCGGCTCTCGCGCACCACCGATCAGTTCAAGACGTTCCGCAAGAAGTACGAGGACGCGGGAGTGGCGATTCAAATCGTCAAGGTCGATTGGATCCAAAACGCGTCGGACGACGAGGTGGATTACTGCTTCCTGCTGGCGAAGACCATGGGCGCAAGCGCCATCTCCTGCGAGATTCCGCTCAGCAAGACGAAGTGGCTGGGCGCGTTCGCCGACAAACACAAGATGATGGTCGGGTATCATGGCCACACCGACATCACCAGCCCGGAGGCATTCGGCCGCCCCGAGAGCTGGGAGACGGCCATGACCTACGCGAAGTACAACGGCATCAACCTGGACATCGGCCACTTCGTCTCCGGCAACAGCATTTCGCCGATTCCGTTCATCAAGAAGCACCACGACCGCATCACGCACATCCACGTGAAAGACCGGAAGATGCACAACGGCCCCAACGTGCCCTTCGGCCAAGGGGACACGCCTATCAAGGAAGTTCTCCAGTTGATGAAGACGGAGAAGTGGAAGTTCCAGGCGACCATCGAGTTCGAGTACCCCATTCCGCAGGGCTCGACCCGCATGGCGGAGATCGCCAAGTGCGTGGAGTACTGTAAGAACGCTCTGGCGTAGCGCGGCTCGGTTTGGCAAAAAATTACTTGACTCACCCAGCGATTCCAGGTACTATCTGACTTATGAACGGACCCGTGAAAGCGCCCTCCAACCTGATGGAAGCGATTCAGTATTTCTCCGATCCCTTAACCTGCGTTCAGTTCTTCGCGGCTCTCCGTTGGGAAGACGGGCAAGCGGTCTGCCCGCGTTGCGAGTCGAAGCGGACATCGTTCCTCACAACCCGGCTGATGTGGAAATGCCTGGACTGCAAGAAGCAGTTCTCCATCAAGGTCGGTACGATTTTCGAGGACTCCCCCATCGGGCTGGACAAGTGGCTCTGCGCGATGTTCCTGATTGCCAATTGCAAGAACGGCGTCAGTTCCTATGAGATTGCCCGCGACCTTCACATTACTCAGAAATCGGCATGGTTTATGCTCCAGAGAATCCGCCATGCGATGCATACGGGAACGTTTAATAAGCTGTCCGGTCAGGTCGAAGCGGATGAGACGTTCATCGGTGGCAAGGCCCGCAACATGCACTCTGACAAGCGGGCCGCGAAGATCACAGGCCGTGGACCGAAGGACAAGACCATCGTAGCTGGCATCCTGGAACGCGGCGGCAACGTTCACGCCGTGGTAGTCCCGACGCGGCGTAAAAAGGCGTTGCAATCTGAGATCCGTGAGCATGTGGTCGCCGGGTCTGCGATCTTCACGGATGAACTGAAATCCTACGAAGGGCTAGATGAGTTCCAGCACGAAGTCATTAATCACGCCGTTGCGTATGTGGACGGAGAGATCCATACGAATGGCATGGAGAATTTCTGGTCTCTCCTGAAACGCGGGCTGCACGGAACGTATGTGAGCGTGGAGCCGTTCCACCTGTATCGCTATTTGGACGAACAGGTTTTCAGGTTCAACAAGCGCCACACGACTGATGCGGATCGCTTCGTTCAGCTCTGCTCAAACGTGGCAGGAAAGCGCTTGGACTGGAAGACATTGACGGGGAAAAACGCCGTGGACCGCTCAGGCAGCGACGTGGAAAGCGTCGCTAATCTCAATTAGGCTTACGCTTCTTGTCTTCGGGTATCATGAGCGTGTTATAGAACCACGCTAGCGGAACCCCATACACCTCGGACAAGCGTTGCGGCTCCCTTCGTCCCAATTCGGGCGGTATATATTCTGTGTTCATCTCGCCGTTAGGAGCCGCGACCTCGAAAAAGTGTTTCTGGCCGGCTAATGGGGCGAAGTCTATTTTCATTGCGCGAAAGGCCGCGAACACAGCCCCCTGCTTGACTCCAAACCCCATCGTTACGCCGCTTTTTGTTGGATCACGCGATAGTCGATTCCCGTGAATGGAATCTGACTCTGAACCTGTAGGTCTGCGATGTCATGAAAGGACACGGTGTCAAATCGTTGCAGCAGCGATTTGTTTTGGTTCGCCTCGCGCAGCACGTGCGACGGCGCAAACTTCAATAGCCCATCGATGTTACCGTGAACCCTGAGATGCTGGCGTATCGTTGCCAGCAGCCCCTTCTGAAAGTTGAGCTGCGCGTCTTTTACCGAGGTGCCCTGCGCGCCATAGTTGATCTCCAGCCCTTGAGCGAACCAAAGTTCCTCATCAGGGACGATTAGAACGCTCAGATTCCACACGCCCACGCCGTGCGTATTCTCATCCGCTACATGAGCGGCCAGAGACCCAGACTCGGTTACCATTACGCTTTTAGCTTTAATAGGCATTTTAACGTTTCCGTTTTTTTTGAGACCGGCTCCGTTCTTGGCCGAACCGGACCTCTTCGTCATCTTCTCCACTTCAGATTTTGGCACCGCAGCTATTAGACGCGCGAACTTCTCAAATCGTTGGAATGGACTTGCGTTCGGGTCTAGCCCTGGAACGCCTTGTATCGCGCGTAGTCGCATAGCGGTACCGCCCTACCGGCGTAGGCGTTCAGAGCTTTCAGATTGTATGTGCTGGCTCATTTGGAACACCATTAGACGAACCTCCCCGTCCGCGTAACAGCGTTGCATGGTGCGTTGAAAGCAAAGCAATCCTAGCACCAAGCTGCCCTCAGTATATGCCATGCGTAGCTTGTAAGCAAGTATATCTCTTTGTTTTTAATGGTCTTAGCCTGACGGTGGGGAGATCGTTCGGATAACGAACATTCCGATGGGGGTATTGGCGCTACCCTCATTTGCGGGTATCTAATCCAAGGGGAAACCGGGGTCACGTCCTTCGTCGCATAGTAAGTCGGACTTGCGCCTCCCGGTCGGCTGTAGGCGCTCCGCGCACCGCAACTGTGGCCCGCGCGGTCGGTGTTGAGGGGCAAGGACAGCTACCCCGATACCCGGCTATCGACTCGTTAATGATCGCCCCGGTTGATCTCAGCATCCGTTTTCCGCTTTGCCGGTTGACCGCCCGCGAGGCCCAAGACCAGAACGAGCATGGAAACACGCATCACAAGTTTCTTTATGCTGGCAATAGTACTGCTACCCTACAGGTGAGTCAAGTAATTTTTTGCCTAAATAATGGCAAAAAATTACTTGACTCAC
>PMYF01000771.1 GCA_003171295.1 Acidobacteriota bacterium
CGCCGGTAGCTGTCGTAAGCGAAGCGCGGATTATTTGACTTGCGCGCGATCACTTCCACCACCGTGTCGTTCATGCCCAGGTTCAGGATGGTATCCATCATGCCGGGCATGGAAAACTTGGCGCCCGAACGTACGGAAACCAGCAACGGGTTGCTCGCGTCGCCAAGCTTCTGTCCGAGCAGCGCCTCAAGTTTCGTGAGCGCCTCGTCCTTCTGGTTCATGATGTCAGCGGGTGTCTGGTTATGGTTCTGAAAATGGAGTCGACAGGCGGAAGTCACAATGGTAAATCCGGGAGGAACCGGCAAGCCAGCGTTGGTCATTTCCGCCAGGCCTGCGCCTTTGCCTCCCAGGACATCCTTCATGGTCCCGTTACCATCCGCCTTGCCGCCACCAAAAAAATAGACGTACTTCTCCATGATTGCTCCTTTCGATTTTTCAGGTCTTAGTTGTGGGTCGTCGGTTCAAAGTTAAAGGTTCGAAGTTCAAGGTTCGTTGCGGTCCGTTTTACGTGGTCAGTGGCTAACTCCCAGCCCACCGTCAATGCCGCGCGCGCGAATTTGTTGCCCTGCTCCCGCCTGATATAATTAAACCAAGTAAACCTTAATTCTGGCTCATTTCCTGAGCTTTTGCAATGGACAACTGAGCTGGGATCGTCTGGCTATGTCGACGCGTCGACAATCCAAGGCGGCGAAAAGTGCTTGGCTGGCAAGGCCCGGCGGCGTTCTTGTTTGTCGCTCCTCCCGCTTCGCTCGTCACTGCCCTTCTATTTCCGCAAAATGCGCGATGCCGGAGAAAAGTTCATCCAGTTTCTTGAGCAAACGCAGGCGGTTCTGGCGAATCTCCCGATCCTCGGCCATCACCAACACCTTGTCGAAAAACCGGTCCACCGCCGGGCGGAGTGCGGAGATCGCTTCCAGCGCACCCTTGTAATCGCGGTCTGCCCGCAGGCGGCCAGCTTCCGCAGCGGAGACCTGGTAGGCGGCGTCGAGTTCCTTTTCCTGATCTTCCCGCAAGAGCTCAGCCGCGACTTCTCCCGGTTGCCAGTCGGCAGCGCTCGCTGATTTCGCCAGAATATTCCGGATTCGCTTGGCGGCTGCCGAAAGCGCTTCAAAGTCCTCGCCTCCGCGCAAGGCTTCCATCGCTTCAACGCGTGCCAGCACGTCCAGCGGCACATCGTAGCCCGCAGCCATGACCGCGCGCACCGTGTCATACCGGAAGCCCCGAGGGGACTCGAAATAATACCGCAACCTCTCGGCCAGGAAATCGATTACCTTGGCGCCAACCTCCTCACGCGGGGCTTTCCACTGGATCTCCAGTACATCAAGGACTTGATTAGTAACGTCGCGTAAGTTAGTTGCGAGCGAATATTCAAGTAAAACCTTAACTATTCCATTGGCCTGCCGGCGCAAGGCAAACGGGTCGCTTGACCCTGTAGGCCCATGCCCGACGGCGAAGCCCGCGACCACGCTATCAAATTTGTCGGCAAGCGAAACCAGCGCGCCGATGATGGTGCGGGGCGACTGCCCTTCCGCTCCCCCGGGCAGATAGTGATCGTAAACAGCGGTCGCCACTGCTTCAAGCTCCCCTTGAGCTTTTGCATAGAGACCGCCCACAACTCCTTGCAACTCAGGGAATTCCTGCACCATCTGGGTGGTCAGGTCGCACTTCGACAATTCCACGGCCCTCAGCACCTGCGCACGCTGCTCAAGCGTCAACTCGAGTGAGTCCGAGAGGTACTCCGCGAGGGCCCGCATGCGGCGAACCTTGTCGCCGTAACTGCCGAGTTTGGCTTGGTAGGTGACCTTATCGAGCCGCGGCAAGCGATCCTGGAGAGGCATCTTCTGGTCGGCGGTCCAGAAGAATTCCGCGTCGCGGAAGCGCGCCGCCAGCACGCGCTCATGCCCCTGGCGGATCAGACCCTTCTCGTCAGAGTCCATGTTGAGTACGGCCACGAAATACGGGCTGAGATTTCCCTGCGTGTCCTCGACCGCGAAGTATCTTTGGTGATCGCGCATCACGGTGATGAGAATCTCGCGCGGCAGGTGCAGGAAGCGCTCGTCAAAGCTCCCCAGCATGGGCCGCGGCCACTCCGTGGAATTCGAGATCCAATCGGCCAACCACTCATCCTGGACGATCTTGAGCGAGGTCTTTTCAACCAACGCGTGAGCTTCTAGGACTAAGCGATCGCGGCGGAGAGATTGGTCAATCTCTACATGCGCTTGCGCCAACTTATTAACGTAATCCTTGAAGTCCGTCACGAGCAGCGGTTCAGCGCCTTTGGCACGATGCCCGAAGGTGAAATCCCCCGCCTTCACACCCAGGATTTCAAAGTCGATCGTCTGCCCTTCTCCCAGGATGGCCACGATCCAGCGAATGGGCCGGACGAAACGCGGCGCGGACTTCGCCGTCCAATACATGCTCTTGGGGAAGCTCAGTCCAAGAATGGCGGCGGGCAAGAGCTCCGCCAGCAGGTCACGGGCAGGGCGCCCCTCGGAGGTTTTCCTCAAGGACAGGTATTCCCCCTTCGGCGTGGTCGAGCGGATCAGATCTTCCAACCGAGCGGAGTTTTTCTGCGCGAAGCTTTCCGCCGCGCGGGTGTACTTCCCTGCCGCATCGATGGCCACCTTGACGGGCGGCCCGAGGATTTCCTCGACCCTGTCGGACTGCTGAGCCAACAAGGCTGGGACGTGAACCACCAGACGGCGTGGCGTGGAATAAGTTTGTAGGGGCGGGACGCCCGTGCCACTCTCCGTGGCATGGCCATCTTGGCCATGTCTGTGCATGGGCGGGACGCCCATGCCACCCCTTGTAGCATGGCCATCTTGGCCATGTCCCACGCCCCCTACGGGGCATCCGTCAGCGGCGGGCAATAGTCGAGCTTCTGCAAGCGCCGCCAGAACGCGCTCGCCCAAACTCTTCTCGGCGTCCCGCAGGAAGCGCGCCGGAATTTCCTCGCAGCCAACTTCGAGCAGCAGGGGAAGTGTTTCAAGCTGAAGTGGAGTCATCTCATACCTTAGTCCGCATGGGCGAGACGTTCGTGCCACGCTCTGTAGCATGGCCATCTTGGCCATGTCTGTGCATGGGCGGGACGCCCATGCCACCCCTTGTGGCATGGCCATCCTGGCCATGCTCGGTCACGGCCCAGAGGCGCGTGCCACAGCCCACCCATTTCCAATTCTTAAGGCCAGCGCGATCCGGGTTACTGAGCACATATTCCACTTGTCGCCGAAAATCGTCCTCATCCCGAATCAAGTGGTCGTAAGGCTCGGGCTGCCAGAACTGGCCGGTCCTTCCACGCAGACGGTTGGCTTCCTTGGAGCTAAACGACTTCCACGAATGCACAATTCGCGCCAGCTCATGGCCGCGAAGCGGCTGCACAACCGTGTGCACATGGTTGGGCATGACACACCACGCGAAGAGGCGATATCTTACCCCCTCAAAGTGCTGAAGCGTTCCCGCCACAACCCCGGCGACGTCACCGCTTCGCTGCATCCAGCACTCGCCCGCGCCCGCATCGAGGTGCTTCTCCACTTTTTCCGAGAAAAGCTCGTCCAGCCGTCTCGCTTCGCCCTCGGTGAGCGGGCGGTTCATTTGTCGCGCCGTCTGAATGATGTCCTGCCGCTCGAATTCCCACAACTTGAGCACCGGCTGGGGCAACGCGTCGGCCAGGCGGAAAGTGACTGCATATGTTGCGCCTTCCCGTGTCCAGTGAGGGAGGCATGCACCCTGGCGAATCTGGATGCCGCCATCTTGTCGTTGAGGTTTCCGCACGGGCGGGACGCCCGTGCCACGCTTTGTGGCATGGCCATCTTGGCCATGCTTGCGCACGGGCGGGACGCCCGTGCCACCCTTCGGAGTCATACCTGCGCCTCCGTGAGAGCCAGCCGATCCAGGTAAATGGCGGCGACGCCGCAGGCCAGTTTGCGCACGCGCGCGATCAGCGCCACGCGCTCCGTCACACTGATGGCGCCGCGCGCGTCAAGGATATTGAACAGGTGGGAGCACTTCAGACAGAGGTCGTAAGCCTTGCGCAGGGGGAATCTTTGCTTTAACAAGTTACTTGAAATATCACCTGTATCTTGTTCACCAGATTTCACCTTACTTGAATTGCTATTCCGCGGATAACCACCCAGCAGACGCGCCGCTTCATACTCGTAGAGGTCCAGAAGGCTGCGGCAGGTCTCGGGGTCGGCGGCCTCGAAGTCATAGACGGAGAACTCGAGTTCCTCCGCGTGTCGCATGTCGCCATAGGTTACGGTATCGTTCCAGCGCACTTGATATATATCCTCGACGTTCTGCAGGAAGGCNNGTGGGAGCTTCCCAGTTGTCTTCCTCGAAGCGGATATCGTGGAGGCGAATGTCGATGCCGATGGCCCGCAGGCTATCGAGGTAGATGTTTTGGATGTTCGCGGGCGGGGGCTTCAGGATGACCTGCATCTGCGTGTGCTTGAGCAGCCGGTTGGGGTTCTCGCCGTAACGGCCGTCGGCGGGGCGCCGCGAGGGCTGCGGGTAGGCCACGCGCCAAGGCGCCGGTCCCAGGACGCGCAGGAAGGTTTCCGGGCACATGGTACCCGCCCCCACCTCAACGTCGTAAGGCAGCGCGATGACGCAGCCCTGCCGCGCCCAGAATTCACTCAGGCGGAAAAGCATGTCCTGGAAGGAGAGGGGCACTGCATCTCTTGGCGGCATTTTGCTAGTTTTTGGCACTTGTGCTATGAACCTTCTCAGTTCTCAGTCATCAGTTATCAGTCGTCAGCAAGAACCCACCCGCGCCGGGTGCTTCCGCTTATATGATCTCCAGCGTTGTTGGCATCGGGATCCCTTTCGGGATCCTGGTCATTCCCGCGAAAGCGGGAATCTACTCCGCAAGCCACTGTGAACGCGCGGCCGCCGGACTGGATTCCCGCTTTCGCGGGAATGACTGCACATGGGAGCGCCATCGCCTCGCTAATGACACCATTACCTGGTTTCCGGTCGGCCGAAGCACTGATGATTGCGGACCGACGACTGATGACTTCCTTTCAAACTTCCTTCTCCATCATTTCCCGGGTGATCAGCTTGTGTTCCGCATGACTCTCGATGATGACCTCGAAAAACCGCCGGGCCTCACGGCAGCCGGCCGGGGCCTTCTCCTGCGCCAGCCAGCGGTCCAGAGGCGCATGGCAGGCGGCCCGAACCATGGCCAGCGCAGCGCCGGAAACCCGTTGGCTCGCACCCGCCCCCCGGCACTCGCGGCAGAGCAGGGTTTCCGAACCCGGCCCGTAGTAGCCGCCTTCTTCCCCGAGGACCTGCCCGCAGGCGGTGCAGGTTTCAAGGTCTGGCAGAAATCCACCCAGCCGCAGAATCCAGTAATCGAAGTAAAGCAGCGGCCGGTTGACTTCNNTCGAAGAAGGACTCCTCGAGTTCAGCCGAATTCAACTGCAGCAGGTCCCGGTTCTCCCGCTCGAAAATCCAAAGCCGCAGGTGGCTCAGGGGTTCGAGCGTGCCGCCATAGCGGCTTTTGGGACGCTGAGCGCCCCGGGCCACAGCCCTCAGTCGACCCAGTTGCCGGGTAAAGAGCGAAGCGATCTTGTCAGCTTCACCCAGACGGTAGGTTCTAAGGACGATGGCTTCCATTTCGAGCAGAGGCATTCGATGGCCAATGTCGACGCGCCGACAAACCAAAAAGGTTAGCATAGGCGCCCGCAGGCGGGAAGAGAAAAAGGTGGGGCGCCCCGCTTCGCGTGAACTGTTTGCATCGGCAGAGGCGCGGGCGCATGCGTTCCGCCTTATGGAATGAATGCGACCCTTAAAGGTTGCTGTGACCGCACACATGCCAGAAAACTGCAGGTATGCGCCACCCGCCCATTGCGCTTGGGAGAGGAATGAACCGTGGTAGGGGCGCTTCGCGAAGCGCCCACTCTCCAAGCGCGTGCGGGAGGGGGGCTGGCGAGGTAGACTCGCCGCTACAGGGCCCACCCCTCCTTGGTTTCCTGGCTTTATATCTGTGCTACCGCACCTTACGAGCAATCCTCGAAGCTTAACTTGAAGGCTGTGGAAATCCTCGCGCGTTCCGTGGAAAACACGTTATGTTAACTCACCGCGCGCCACAAAAACATTATCAGACGTGCCTGTGCATAACTTCGCGCCTCTCTAGCTTCGCATCGCGTCGCCCGCCGCGTACTGCGAGGGACGTGCTCAGCGGTCACCACGGGGGTTCTTACGACTGAAAACTGGCCGTTGCGGCAGGACTGAGGATGATGATGGCAGGCGAAGCAAAAGGGGGGAATGACTGCTGCGGGCGGGGAAAGAAAAGCCTGCTCTGCTGACTACTTCCCTGCCCCGCTACCCCGAGGTGGGGGCGGGCGCGCCACAGGTCGCGGCCACCCCAGAGGTGGCGCCCAACCCAGGCACGCTCTAAGCTTGAGGCAGCTTCAGGCCCAGGCTCGGCCAGAGGGCATCGACTCTCTTTTTCACTTCTGCGTCCATCACAATTTCATCGGGCCAGGGGCGCGTAAAGCCTTCGCTCGCCCACTTGCGGGTGGCGTCCACACCCATTTTGGAGCCGAAGTTCGGCAGACGCGAGGCATGTTCAAGTTGGTCCACGGGCCCCAGCGTGAACTGGATATCGCGCTCGGGGTCGATGTGGTTCAGGGCCTTCCACGCCACCTCCTGCGTATCGTGGACGTTGACGTCATGGTCCACCACCACAATGCACTTCGTGAACATGGCGCCGGGCAATCCCCAGATGGCGTGCATCACTTTGCGGGCATGTCCCGGGTAGCTCTTCCGAATGGCCACCACGAACATATTATGGAAAACCCCGGCGGCGGGCATATGCACGTCCACAACCTCCGGCATCTGCTTGCGCAGAAGGGGCAGGAATAGGCGTTCCACCGCATAGCCCATCCAGTAATCCTCCATGGGGGGCCTGCCGACGACGGTGGAAACATAGATAGGGTCGCGCCTCCGGGTGATGCAGGTAAGATGAAACGCCGGGAATTTGTCCTGGAGGGAATAGTAGCCCGTATGGTCGCCGAAGGGCCCTTCGATGCGGATGTCGTCGAGATCAACATAGCCTTCGAGCACGATTTCGGCTTGGGCAGGAACCTCCA
>PMYF01000418.1 GCA_003171295.1 Acidobacteriota bacterium
CGCGAACTCAAGTTCTCGTTTCCCAAATAGCTTCGACCCTGGCCTATGGGACGGCGGCGCTTCCTTCCGAAACCGTCACCCGCCCTACTCGCGTCCCGATTACACGGATGCAAGTGCTTTGGTCCGCACTCCATATTTTTCACCGATCCACCGCCTTTCAGTAAGGGGCCCAGCAAAACCGTCATTGCAAACGCATTTTGAAAGCGCTTTACTATGGGTCGCGCCCGGGGGCAGAAAATGCCCACCCGGTCCGATTCATAGCGCTTCAGGGGGTGAAGACAAATGAGAAGACGAGATTTCGTCAGGAGCCTGATGGCAGCAAGCGGGGCGCTCACCTGCCAGCCTGATTTCTTGCGCGGATTCCCGGCCGCAACGGATGCGCCGGAGGTCAAACGGGTACTGGTAATGTTCAAGTGCCACCTGGACGTGGGATTCACGGACACCCAAGCAGGCGTCATGCACAAATACTTTGAGGAATATTTCCCCCGCGCCATGCAGGTTGCCACGGCCATGCGGCAGTTGGGCACGGACCGATATGTTTGGACCACGGGGTCGTGGCTTCTGTACGAATATCTGGAACAAGCATCGAGTGACCAGCGCCGGCGCGTGGAGCAAGCCGTGGCGGCGGGGGATTTGGCCTGGCACGCGCTGCCCTTTACGTGGGAGACGGAGACCCTGGATCGTTCCATGATCGAAGGCACCTTAGGGTTCTCGCAGTCGCTCGACCGGCGTTTCGGCCGCACCACCCTCGGCGCGAAGATGACCGATGTGCCGGGTCATTCGCGCGGACTGGTGGGGCCGCTGGCCGCAAATGGAGTGAAGCTTCTTAACATTGGCGTCAACAGCGCCAGCACCCCCCCGGACGTGCCCCCCTTGTTCGTGTGGAAGGATCCGGATGGGGCTTCCCTGATCATGATGTACCACCACAAAGAATATGGTGGGATTGTGCTGGTCCCTGGCTCGGATCTCGCCGTGGCCGTGGAAATGCGCAGTGACAACGACGGACCGCATTCCGTTGAGGAGATCCTGAAGATTTACGCCGACNNGTGACCCAGGAAATCGGCGACACGTGGATCTACGGAGTCCCCAGCGACCCGATAAAAGTTGCCCGCTACCGCGAGGTGGCCCGGCTGCGCAAAGAATGGCTGGCCCAAGGTAAATTCCGCGTGGGAGACCCCCTCGACCTCGCCTTGTTGCGCCGGTTGGCGCTTTGCGCGGAACACACCTGGGGCGTCGATACCAAGCGGTTGGAGGATTATCAACATTACACCTCCAAAGACCTGGCGGCGGCGCTCGACTTCCCGAAGTTCCGCGTGGCGGTAACAAGCTGGGCCGAGAAACGGAAGAATATCGACGATGGCATTGCCAACCTTCCGGAACCTTTGCGGAGCGAGGCCCGCGATCGATTACGCGCGTTGCAGCCCGTCGAACCGGACCGCGCCGGCCTCCATCCCCACCCCGCCGGATCGGAGATGGAAACAGCTCACTGGGTGATCGCGCTTGATCCCCAAACCGGCGCTATCCAAAGATTGCGCGCGAAAAGCACGGGACGCGAATGGGCCTCCGCGGCGCGCCCGCTGGCGTTGTTCACTTACCAGACGTTGTCCAAGGCGGATTACGATCGTTATTCTGTGGATTACGTCGTCGCCAGAACCTGGTGGTCTGTGGCAGATTTCGGCAAGCCCAAAATCGAGAATTTTGGCGCGCAGAGCCGCTTGTGGACTCCGGCACTGGCAGATTGCTGGTCCGGGAAGGTCGAAGGTGGCCATCGGCTTCTGGCGCAATTGCGAGTTGACGACGCCGAGGCGGAGAAATCCGGTTTGGTCGCGTGGCCAGGAAAAATGTTTCTCGACCTGTTCCTGCCCGAGGCCGAGCCGGTTGTCAGGATAAGCTTCCTTTGCTTCGCCAAAGTGGCCAACCGGCTTCCCGAAGCCATGTGGCTCAGCTTTCTTCCCCAGGCTCCGGAGCCCAACGGATGGATGCTGGAAAAAGTGGACCACTTGGTATCCCCGTTTGACGTTGTGCGCGGCGGGAATCGGCAGATGCACGCGGTTTCCCGTGCCCTCCACTACCAGGATGCGCAGGGAAGTTTTTCGATTGAAACGCTGGATGCACCGGTGGTGGCGCTGGGAGAAATGTCGCCGATTGCTTATTCCACGGCTCAACCCGACATCACCAAAGGCATCCACTTCAGCCTCTTTAACAACGCCTGGGGAACGAACTACATCCAATGGTTTGGCGAAGACACGCGCTTTCGCTTCGTTCTACGGGCGTGATTTCGAACAATGTGAGCGCAGACTTGGTGTGTAAGTCTGCGGCGCTTCGATTCCCGAGGCGTAGAGCCGCGAAGTTGAATACCAACTCCGCGCTACCTGCACCGACTGCACTCGCACGGGGAGATCCGCCGCGGAGCAGCCCTGAATTTCCTGACGGCCCGCCTGGCGCGGCACGGAGCAGTGAACGGTAGACGCCGCCGGCCGGCCGCCCAAGCCTGTTCCCCAGCCCTCTCCTCTCGCGGGAGAGGGTGATCCGTTACCGGCGCTTTCACCAGCCGGAGCGGGCCGGGTGAGGGGGCAGTGCGCCTGCCGGGCACATCGAGCGCCGCGCACGGTCCTGGGCGAAACGAAGGAATAAGCTCCGCGTTTCTCGACCTCGCGTGTTTTTCCTTTCAAAACACACTGCTTTCTCTCCGATTATCGCGTATTTTTGCAT
>PMYF01000248.1 GCA_003171295.1 Acidobacteriota bacterium
CTGGACCGCACCGAGCAGCAGGAAGAGCGCGCCCGGAACGTAAAGTGGGGACCAGAATAGCCTCACCGCATGCTGCTGGGCGCTGCCGGCCGCCCAGGTGAAAAGCAGAAGTAATCCCACAACCAGGAGAGCCGTCCAGGCCCAGGTCTGGACGGCGCCAAAGGCGAGAGGGGCGGCAAGGGCGGCTGCCAGCAGGACTACCCCGGTCCCTTTCATCCAGAAGGAAGGTGCGGACTTCAATAAGCCTTCGCCGGGCGCGGTCAAGTTCCTTGAGGCGGATGGTGTTTCGTGCATATTAAGGCTCGCGTTTTGTGCTTCTGCTTTCTGCTCCCGGGGATTCGGGCTTTAGCGAAACGTCGTCGAGCCAGAAGCTGCCCGTAAGGTTGGGGGGGAAGGTCCGGCTGCGGGGTCGCCACACCGATAACCGAAGCAAGCGTGTGTGGGCTCCCGTCCTGAAAC
This sequence comes from Acidobacteriota bacterium, assembly GCA_003171295.1. GTDB lineage: Bacteria > Acidobacteriota > Terriglobia > UBA7540 > UBA7540 > Bog-366. The sequence goes on from PMYF01000248.1 coordinate 460, forward strand.
GGAACGTCAAGGGATGCCAGGGCGTTGTCCCCACGGTCCCCTCAGTCTGAGCATTGAAAGAGGCGGGGTCCAGAGCATCCAGCACTCGGAGCCGCGGCCCGCTATCGGAAGTGATCCGCTCAGACCGAACCTGAAAAGTCAGTGAATAAGAGCTGCTGGGACGCACGGGTACAAGCTGAAAAACAGGCTCGACCTCGTCATTGCGGGCTACCGTGAAGTCAAGGCGCAGGCAATGTGCGCCGGCCGTGGCGGAAGGGTCTGCGAAGTCTGTATGGATATAGGGTAGCTTGTTGAACTGCCAATCGAAGCCCGCGTTGATGGGGACGCGCTCAAAGCTGCCGTTGTAAACCAGGTTGTCCGTAGCCTCGTTCGCCGAGATTGCGCCCTGAGGCCGGAGGTCGTTCCACACCGTCTCGGCCTGCTCGATCTCTCCCGCATCCACGAGGCGCAGGAAAAAGGGCTGCACAAGATTGAAGGGGAGGTGGGCGGTCGAGATTCCAGACCAGATGCGGGCCGCAACATCAAGCCGCCCGTGGGCCGCCTCGTAATCTAGAAATGCGAGCTTCAGTGCCGGATCGCTTTGGGGGGAGAGAACCTGCCCCAAGACGATGTCGGGGTCGCCAAAGGCATGCGCGCAAAGGTCGAACGTCGGCTGGGCATATTCCGCGCTCAGAGACAGGAGCCGGCGAAGGTGAGGCAGAGCCAGGGTGGCCCGCTGGGTTCGAATGTAGTGGTTGGCGGTTTGCCATTCGAATCGGGGAGTCAAGGGACTTAGCTTCAGGGCCTGATTCAAGCTCGCGTCAGAGCAAGCCAGGTCCGCGCTCCAATCGCAGGCGGAAGCGAGGTCTGCCCAGTACTCCGCCCGACGCGGCGCCAGCCGGGTCGCCCGTTCGAAGTACTTCGCCGCTTCGGCCGTGCGGGGAGTGTCAACGGAAAACAGGCATACCAAACCAAGCTTGTCGTAAAACTCCGGGTTTCGAGCGTCGAGATCTGCGGCACGTTGCAATTGCTGCAATTGGTTCGTATTGCCCAGCCTTTCAGCGTACGCCCAGCGTGTCGCAACGTACGCCAGGAGCAGGGCTGACACTCCGATCCCGAAAAGGAAAATCCCCCGTTGCCAGCGGGAGCGCAGCGGCAGGACGAAGGCGGTCTCTGACAAGAAGCGGGAAAGGGTGGTCAGCATGGTGGTTTCATGCACTGACTTTCGACTCACAGAAAACTAACCCTCTGGTCGGCTCAATAGGAAAACAACAACCCTGCAGGCCTGGAGGCCGACGCTGCAATGTGTAGCAATCGACTGGCGTGTTGTCAATACGTTTTGGCCAGAATTAGCTCCCCATAGGCGCCCGACGAAGGCTCGAATTGAGTGGTGCAACGAAAAATGGCAGCCTCAGGGTGCCAGCAACCGCGCTTGTCGCGGTCGTAAACAAATAGATGCAAGTAGTCAGGAAAGCGTGAGGAGGTTGTTATGACCAGAAGCTTTTTGTTTGCCGCCCTCGTGACGATGGCGGCTGTGGTTCTCTTGGGTTCCGCTGCGCCGGGGCAGGTGAACAGCAATGTGATAGGTCAGGTGGTTTCCGCGACAGGAATTACTCAGAATGGAAATCCGCTCCCCCCTGGGGGGACGATCTTCGATGGCGATGTGCTCATCGCCGACGCAGCCGGAGAAGCCGTCATCAAGTTGTCTCCTATGAGCCAGGTTGCTATTAGGCCGAACACCTCCGTCCACTTCGCGAGAATTTTGAGGCGGAAGGTTCTGCAGATTCATTCGGGAAACGTTCTGGTTGAAAATGCCGGCACGGACTTCACCTTGGTCCAGACTCCCAGGTTTAATATCACGCCGCGCACAGAACAGGCTTCGAGGATTTACGTAGGGCTGATGACCGACAACACCACTTATATCGAAGCTGCGGAAGGCGACGTGGAGATTGAAAATATCAAGTCGTCGCGGTCGTACACCCTGGCGGACGGACAGAACACGTTCGTTCCTGAGAGTGCGGAGGCTATTCCGGGAGTGGAGTCGAGCCAGCCGACCACGCCTCCCACTCCCGCACAAGCTGCCCCATCAACGCCGCAGCCTGCTCCGCCGAAGCCGGCTTCGCACAATACGGCCCTCATTGCAGGGATTGCCGCCGCGGCTGGAATTGGTGGAGTCGTGGCCGCCGTAGCGGGCAGCCATGGGGGGGGTGGTGGCGGTCAACCTGTAAGCCCCAGCGCCCCCTAACATCATTTCATCTAAGTGCCCATCGGCTTTGTCGCTTAATCTGGAAGATTCTCCAGCAACTCCGCAGCCTCGGCTATCGCGTCGAACTGCTTAATTCTCCATCGGGTGTTCCAGCCTGAGATGGGGAATTTTCGACCCTGTGATTTCCCGAAGGGACGGATCTTCGATTCTGCGAGCTTCTATGTCTCGGCAACAGGTCGCTCCGCGAGATCGCAGAACGTCAAGGGCAACGGTCTGCGCCAGCCGGCGATAAGAGCTGCCGCCAATCAGCTATCGGCTTGCAAGATGGCTTATCAATAACAAATTTCCGACTAAATCAATACTTTCGTGTTGCCTCCCCGATCCAGATTGACATCCATATTAGGTTTATTGCTTTTCCAGGCGCCTGCCGTGAAATCCGGCACATCAATTGAATTCGAGCGATTGAGTACGGACCATTGGCTCAAAGGCACAATGCAACTCCAGGCTGCAGCATCGTAGACATCCATGTCGAGTGGCAGGCCATTTCGCAGGCAGTCTATTAGGCGCCAGCTCTCCAGCAAGTCGACGCCGCCGTGGCCAGAGTTGAGCTGTTTGGCCAATGCAAACAGCTTTCGGGTGATTTTCGCCGTATATTTATCTTCCAGCTCTTTGAATTCTTCCTGAGATACCCAGGCATGCTTGCCGACAGCAAGCTTGGGTGGTTGTGGATCATAGCGGGCTGCGCCTTGGGTTCCGTAAATGCCATGGATGTAGCTCTCCGGCGATGGGTCAGTAGCATCGTGCTGCAGCATAATGGTGCGTCCCCTCGTGGTGCGGATGACGGTAACACTCATATTGCCTCGGTAGCTTTTTGCAGCAAAAGGCTTGAAAAAATCATCCGTGGCGGCGAGCTCTTGGGCTTTGGCTTTCATCATAAAATCATTGCTCTCAACAGAAACCAGGAATTCAAATTTGTCGCCCCGATTAATGTTCATGATCGAGCTTACCGGTCCCAGCCCATGAGTCGGATATATATTTCCTCGCCGCGAAGCATATTGTTTGAGCCACCACATATCCCAATAAAAGGTTTTTGAGAAATTGTTGGCCATCTTGCTTGAGTTATAAGCGCCCTCGCCATGCACCACCTCGCCGAATTCACCCTGCCGCGCCATATTAAGAGTTAGAAGGTGGAATGGGGTATAACTGATGTTTTCCAGCATTTTGCAGTGTCGCCGCGTTTTTTCGGCTGTTTGTACCAAATCCCAGCACTCTTCAATGGTTGCGGCCGCCGGCACGGCAGAAGCAACATGCTTGCCGTGGTTCATGGCATAGACAGCCATCATAGTGTGCATATAAAAAGGCGTGGTAATGATGACCAGGTCTATGTCATCCCTTTCGCAAACCCGCTTCCAATCTTCAGCGCCAGAGTAAACATCAGGATCATGCTTTGTTCCGGCCAGCCGCAACTTTGCCGCCTGAACCTTTTCCGGCCTGATATCGCACAAAGCTTTTATCTCAGCGCCCTCTACGTGCTGCATGTTATCGATATAGGCCGGCCCGCGCTGGCCAGTCCCAATGATTGCAATGCGTACTTTTTCAAGTGGCGGCACGGCGAAGCCCGACATATTGAAGCGTTGCACATGTGCTTTTTCAAGCTGTTTACTCACACTAGCTGTATCCATCTCAGCATTCAGAGCCATCGCCAGGGTTGAGCTCTGGAGAATACCGCTTCCGGCCACACCCAAGCCCAGTCGGCCGGTTTTCTCAAAAAAATCTCTTCGGCTGTTTTTCATGGGATTTATCC
>PMYF01000089.1 GCA_003171295.1 Acidobacteriota bacterium
TAGTTTCTCTCCGGCGCGCACAATGGGAGATGAATCCGAAGTGGGGCACAGAATCTGAAGAACAATACCTGTTGCGACTGGTACACGATGTTCGGAACAACCTGTTTCACGGCGGAAAGTACCAAGACGGGTCGGTGAATAATTCAACGCTGCGTGATAGTAGGTTACTTGAAGCCTGCTTAGTGATAATCAGCGAGTGTTGTTCGTTAAACCCCATGGTCAAAGAATCCTTTGAATCAGTCCTTGAATAATTGGGCTTGCGAGTCACCAGGCAGAGGTTGTGGCGTCGAATTTGCACGCCTTTCACCTTCGCCATCCTACTGATGTCTTCAGCCGATACATCATCGGTCGGCGCTTGTCCGGGTCCGTCCACCCCGCCAAGCCTTCGCTGTACATCAAAAGTCCTTGCTCAGATTTACTCGGGTGAAATCGCACGAACACTCCTGCCCGGAATGCTCCGCTTTCATTGACCGTCAAAGCCCTCACTTCGGCGACCTGACCCATCAGCAACTCACGATGCTGCCAAATCCATCGCCTCTGCTCATTGGTCAACTGGAATGAACCAATCTCGCTCTCTACACCGGTCGGTCCTTCCACGACCATGGCTCCCAGGCTGCCGGCGAACTTGCCCGCGCCTTCAAGGCAACGGATGACTCTTACATCGAGCGTGTCATTCGCCTTCACCTTGAACCATTCGTCCACGGCATCCCGGTACTTCACAAGGACGCCTTCGCTCCAGGGGAGGCCTCGGCGATCATGGATGATGGCGCGATAGAACTCGTCGGGGTCACCGCCCTCGGGCATGATGGGGACGACATGGAGATGCCTATTGAACAAACGAATCTCTGCAATCACGGCTTCATACAATTCACGCCGCTGCCCATAAGGCATCTGGCTGACGTCCCTGCCCTTGAACTTTGCGATGTCCCAGGCGTAGAACTCGACTGGACCTCTCTCCTGCTGAATCCGGATGGACTTCTCAGGCAGGGCATTCACGATTCCGTCCACTCGCGCGGCTCCGTCGGGATGATGAAGCTCACCTCGCAATACGGTTCCTTCTTGCTCGGGGCCTGGGAAGAACCTGCGGGCAAGCCACACGGGAGAGCGATTGCGGAGGTCTTCGATGGCGGGGAGCTTATCGTAATAAGACTCTCCTTCCGGCCGATGGCTGCGATAAACAGCACGCAGATTGTGAATTGCCACGTTCGACAGCGCACCATCGTCCTTCCACTCGACACTGACTGGGCGGTCAGAGTGGCGAAGGGACTTGAGGAACTCCGGCGATTTCAGGTGAATATCGGGCTTCGCCACCAGAGCAGATTCGTCCTTCATGCGGACAACCAGATAATGGTCCCTCTCGAAGGCTTGCCGGAAGGCGTAACGTCCCTTCAGGGCGCCATTCGGAATATTGACTTCGAAAGACTCAGAGTGGGGCTCAACTCCTTCAGCCACGAAGTCATAATGGAGGCCCGCCTTCTCGGCGTCGTGTTCGTGAATGTTAATCTTGCCAAGTTGGCGGCTGCCAGCAATCTTGATGACGCCGACACCGGAGTAAACGAGCCTCTTTTGGCCTTTGCCGTATCCTTCCTTGATTGTGCCTGAGAAGTCGTCCACGCTGTGCGGTTGGTTTTCAATCGCCATGGTTCTCGGACGCTGGTCGGTGGGCAAGCCTTTCTTCAATGTGAACTTGGCGTATTCCTTTTCGGTCCGCGGCCCTGCAAGCAAAGCGCCATCCACTGCTTTCTTCTGCAAGGCGCGATTCAAGGCCAGTTGCTGGGTTCCGAGTGGCTCAGGCGTGCCCAGAATTCCCTTCGCCCTGCCGAGGGCGATTCCAAACAGCAGCCTTCCAGCTTCATGGGCGAGTGTTTCTCCCACGCTGAGAGCAAGGTTCGCCAGACGATTCATGTTCGACCTCATGCAGCCTTCGCCAGTTTGTTTTGCTCGCGCTTGTCCATCCGTGCCAGGACCTGGCCGGTCAGCAGGTCCACAGCGAACACACCCAGTACGGCGACAGCTTCGAAGACCACTCCGGCTAGATGGGTGACTGCGAGGATGGAAGCGAATGCCGTGGTGACCTGGATGATTTTGTTCCGGAACGGGCTGGTGAGCCAGATGACCACGTAAGCGAGAAGCAAAGCCGGAGCGTAGATGACCATCAGCACCACCAACCCGGTATCGATGACGGCCTTGCCGAATCTCCAGGGCCGGGATTTGCGGGGATAGCTTTGCGAGTTCTTCCAAAAGGCCAGGCCCAAAAGGGCTGCCGCCAAGGCAGCCCAGAAGAGCCGGTAACGGGTTACGAGTGACATGCAGCCTCTCCTTTGACATCTGTGAGAGTTGCGGCAACCAGCGTCAGAGGGACAGACTGCTAGGCCGATTGTTCGGTTGTGCCAGCTTCGCGGGCAGCGGTGAGTTCGGTGTGAAGCAGGTTCTCCGCAAGGTTCCTGACATACTTCCTGGCGGGTGTGAAGCCAAGATCCCGTTGCGTGAAATAGCGGACACCGAAGTAACCGGCGACCACGGCACAAGCCGCAGAGAGAGTGATGATGAGAGTCTTCATGATTGGATTGCCTCCTTGGGATTGAGAGATGGTTTCTTATCGGGGATAGAGATGGGGACGATCAGCGACGTTCCAGGTTCGACAGCCGGCACCAGATGGGCACGATGAAGATGATCATGAACATGTTCACCAGGGTTCCGCCCAGCGCGAACGTAACCCCGAGCGGACTTGAAATTCCGTGCACGGAATAGTTCACCGCTTCAGTCAGGGTAATCGAGACGACCTTGTGAGCATTGATCCAACGCAGCACGGTCTGGCGGGGATTGGCCTTCTTGAAGCCCACGAAATGGACCAGCTCATTAAGCTTGCCCAGCGTGGCCCAAACCATTCCCCAGAAGACAGCACCAGCCGAGAAGCTACTGGTCGCTGATGGGGTGAATGTCATGCTTTGCCTCCTTCTCGGCCTGCTTCTGGCGGTGCTGGGCAGGGTCCGGTCGGGATTTCTCTTCCTCATCATGGCCCGAGCGAAGTTTCTTCACCACCAGCCACCCTCCCAGGATCGCCAATCCGCCGGGAATCAAAGTGACAGCGGTAATGCGCAGAACCTTCTTCCAGTTCATTTCGGTCTCCTTTTGCTACGGAGTTTGCGACGCAGCGGGGAATTCGGCAGAGCCAGAGCACGGATAAGTTGACGGAAAGCGTCAAACATCACAAGCCTGCGGATCAGAGCGGTAAGGCCGTCCGCTAGCTTCAGGCAGAGTCGATCCTGGCGGGTGACTACCGGTCCGGTCTCCACATGAACCAGCTTATCAAAGGGAGACCTTTTGTTGTGCGGAGGGTGGAAATAGTTGACCTTGTCGGCTAGGAGCCGCTTACGCCACCTGACCAGGAAACCGATTCCGCTACCGATTTCGACGAGAGCGAACAGTTCCAGTATTCCGGTCATGCCTGACCTCCTTATCGGAACAGGTGTGAAATCCAATGAGCCATGCCGGTCCCCAGACCGATCAGCGCACCGATTCCGATTGGCCCCAGAAAGGCGGCGATGAGGATGCCAAGCGTCAGCCCAGCCTTGTTCCGAGGTACAGTGGGAGCGGGATTGGCCAGCCGGTCCAGAGCGCACAGCGCGGGCAGCCGGGCCTTGAGGGTGTCGAGAGGATCGCCGGACTCGGTGGAATATTCCTGAACCTTGCTGGCGACCTCGTTAAAGAGTGTTTTGAATTCTCTCGAACCTGGCGGCAGGCCATTGGCTTCGTGGCCTTGCGCAGC
>PMYF01000789.1:0-2594 GCA_003171295.1 Acidobacteriota bacterium
AACTTTTGAGCCGTGCACCCGTCCGCGCTGGCGATTTGACACTCCTTGGAATTGTGGTTATTCTGGCCTGTGGGCCTGGGGTGCGAGCGCGTTTCTGTGTGACCTTCAGGACGCTGGGCAACCACCTCGAAAAAACGGCAGCGGAGTGAGAATCCGCACGGCTGGTCGACGAAAATCGATATTGATGATTTCCCCACTGACCACATTTCGAAGGCTGGTCCGTCAGGCGCTGCGTCTGGCAGTGGTGCCCATTCTCCAGGCGCCGGAAGAGATCCTGATGGGCGGGCAGGCCGTCATCGAAGGCGTGATGATGCGCTCGCCGCATTCCTACGCTGTGGCTGTCCGGCAGCCCTGTGGCTTCCTGGCCGTGACGCAAGCGTACCTGGACCGGCCGTCGGAAAGGCACCCTTGGCTGAAGTACCCAGTCCTGCGAGGATTGGGGGTGCTGGGGCAGGCCATGGTGCTGGGGATTCGTGCGTTGCGCTACTCCGCCGAGCAAGCGCTAGTGGAACCGGAAGCAATAAGTTCGGCCGATACCAAACCCAAGAAGAAAGCGGATTTGAGTGGCTGGTTGCTGGCTTTCAATGTGGCGTTATCGCTGGCTTTCTTTATTTTCCTTTACAAACTCGTCCCGCTTTATCTGGCCACCGTGGTGACACGCCGCTATCCGGGAACCGACACTCCGGTGACATTCAACCTGCTGGACGGGGTGATCCGAATCGTGTTGTTCCTGGGTTTCCTGATTCTGGTAGCGCAGTGGAACGAAATCCAACGCGTGTTTGAATATCACGGTGCCGAGCACAAAGTCGTGTGGGCTTTTGAGAAACGCGGCCCCGTTGACGTGGCTACGGCGCGCACCTGCACTCGTTTTCATCCGCGCTGCGGAACAAGCTTCCTTCTGGTGGTGATGGGCATTGCCATGTTGGTCTACATGTTCCTGCCCTTTCATTCTTTTATGTTGCGATTCCTGGGACGCATCGCTCTGCTACCAGTAATCGCCGGCGTTTCCTACGAGTTCATTCGCTTTGCCGGGAAATCGAAAGGGGCACTGTGGCGATGGGCTTCGCAGCCCGGCCTGTGGCTGCAGCGCATCACCACTCGCGAGCCGGACGACCGCCAACTTGAAACGGCGATTAAGGCCCTGGAAGCGGCGATGGCGCTCGAGCAGAATCGCGGCGGCGAGATGGTCGTGGCCTAAGCGCCAGGAGTCTACCCGCCGCACACGGTGAGGGGGGGCCGGGAAGCGATCCGCGGGGTGCACGTCCCCTGGTTTTGACTATGCATTATCTGGATAAGCTTGCGGAAATCGAGGCGAAGTACGACGGGCTGACCGAGCACCTCGGCAAGGCGGAAGTATTGGCTGATCCCGCGGTTTACCAAAAGACTGCCAAGGCGCGCGCCGACCTGACGGAGATTGTCGAGAAATTCCGCGATTGGAAGGCAATCTACAAGGCAGCCAAAGATACCAAAGCCCTGGTGGAGGAATCTGCGTCCGACCCCGAAATGAAAGCGCTGGCGCACGAAGAACTCATGGAACTCGAAGGGCGGCAGGAGAAGGCGGAACAAGAACTCAATATCCTCCTGCTTCCCAGGGATCCTAATGACGAGAGAAACGTAGTTCTGGAGATTCGCGCCGGCACGGGCGGCGATGAAGCCACACTCTTCGCGCAGGAAGCCTTCCGCATGTACATGCACTACGCGGAGTCGCAACACTGGCGGATGGAAGTGCTTTCCACGAGTGTATCGGGTGTGGGCGGGCTCAAAGAAGTGATCGCGCTTGTGGAAGGGCAGAAGGTTTACAGCAAGCTCAAATACGAAAGTGGCGTCCACCGTGTGCAGCGTGTTCCGGCAACAGAGCAGCAGGGACGCATTCATACCTCCGCCATTACCGTGGCGGTGCTCCCGGAAGCGGACGAGGTGGAAATCAAAATTGATCCCAAGGACATCCGCATCGACACGTTCTGCTCGTCGGGGCCGGGCGGGCAGTCCGTGAACACCACCTATTCCGCCGTGCGCATCACGCATCTGCCGACGGGAATGATCGTCTCCTGCCAGGATGAGAAATCGCAGATCAAGAACCGCGCCAAGGCGCTGCGCGTCCTGCGCTCACGGCTCTACGAGTTGGAACTGCAGGAGCAGCAGAAGCAGATCACCGAGGAGCGCCGCTCGATGATTGGCACGGGCGATCGCAGCGAAAAGATCCGGACCTATAATTTCCCGCAGAATCGCGTCACCGATCACCGCATCGGGCTCACGCTCCATCAGCTCGACCGGATCATCGACGGCAGAATCGGGGACATCATCGAGGCGCTCATTGCTCACTATCAGGCTGAAAAGTTAAAGCGGACCCCCACGCGCGAGCTGGGGGGCGACCGACCACCCGCCGCTCCCGCCGTCTGAACCCAGCGCCCGCGACCGTGGAGCCGACCCCATCCCGATGCAGCTCCGCGCCACACTCCGACAAGGACTCCAAACACTTCTTGCGCATCAGGTGCCCTCAGCGCAGCTTGCCGCTGAACTGCTGCTGATGCACACCCTCGGGCGCGACCGCGCCTACCTGCACACGCACGCCGAAGAGGACGTGCCCCCCGAGC
>PMYF01000789.1:2680-3262 GCA_003171295.1 Acidobacteriota bacterium
ACGGGGTCAGGCTGCATCGCGCTGGCGCTCGCTTCAGAATTCCCGCGCGCCATTTTGCTTGGCGTTGATATTTCGCGCCCGGCCTTGGTGGTGGCCTCCCGCAACGCGGTTCGACTGAACCTGCCCGAGCGCGTCAAGTTCCTGGAAAGCGATTTGCTGACGCGGCTGCTCGCGCCGGACTTTGCCGGGACGTTTGATTTTGTCGTTTCAAACCCTCCCTACGTCGGCCGGGACGAAGTGAAAATGGTGCAGCGCGAAGTGCGCGAGTTCGAGCCACGACTGGCATGGGGGGGCGACCTCGAGCGCGGAGAGGAGATCTATGCGCGACTGTTTCCGCAGGCTCTCCAGGCCCTCCGGCCGGGCGGGTTCGTGATTGTCGAGATTGGCTACAATATGCGCGAACGTGTGCTGGCGCTGCTGGGCGAGGGATGGGGCGAGATTCAAGTCACACCGGATTTGGCGGGAATTCCCCGGGTAGTGAGTGCGAGGAAAGTCTGAATTCTGAATTGCGAAAGTGAACCCGCGTGGGCTTGGTCTCGCGCGAATGGGATTTCGCCTTATTCAGAATTCAGCATTCAGAAT